>JBDNIP010000440.1:0-4965 GCA_041688245.1 Algoriphagus sp. | reverse complement strand
TTAATGATCGTGCCATAATTATTTAGATCTTTTGCTTAAGATAAACTTATTAGAATACTTTTTCGAAGATCGAGTTTTCTTACCTTTCGCTAAGAGACCTTTTCTTGATCTTGGGTGTCCACCTGAAGAACGTCCTTCACCACCACCCATAGGGTGATCAACTGGGTTCATAGCTACACCTCTTGTTCGAGGTCTCACTCCAAGCCATCTCTTACGACCAGCTTTTCCCAAAACAACATTCATGTGATCACCATTTGACACAGTTCCAACTGTAGCCATACAAACGCCTAGAATCAGTCTCATCTCACCAGAAGGAAGCTTGACAGTAACATATTTACCATCTCGGGCTACAATTTGAGCGTAGCCACCTGCACTTCTTACCATGGCAGCACCTTTATTCGGCTTCAATTCTATACAATGTACGATGGTACCCATAGGTATACCCTCAATATGCATTGCATTACCAACTTCAGGTGCTACTTTGTCTCCTGAAATTACTGTTTGTCCCACGGACAAACCTTCAGGCGCAATAATATAAGTTTTTGCACCATCGGCATAATACAGAAGGGCTAAACGGGCAGTTCTGTTTGGATCATACTCGATGCTCTTCACTACTGCAGGTACACCAAACTTATTTCTTTTGAAGTCAACAATTCTGAGCCTTCTTTTATGACCACCACCAATGTAGCGAGCGGTCATTTTACCTTCATTATTTCTTCCTCCTGATTTCTTCAAAGGCGCAAGTAGAGACTTCTCAGGTTTGGACGCAGTAATTTCGTCAAAAGCAGGAGCAACTCTAAATCTTGTTCCGGGAGTAACAGGGTTTAATTTTTTAATTGCCATGATATTATTTCAATTAAACTTCGCCGTAAAAATCAATTACCTCACCATCAGCTACTTCAACTATTGCCTTTTTGAAAGCATTTGTAAAACCTGACACAACTTTTGCTTTGGTGTACCTTGACTTATGCTTTGCTGCATATCGCATAGTACGTATAGCTACTACTTTCACACCAAACATTTTCTCTACTGCGTTTTTGATTTCTGGTTTTTTCGCAGTTTTCTCCACAATAAACCCGTATACGCCTCTTTCATTCATGGCGGAAATCTTTTCTGTTATGAGGGGCTGTTTTAAAATATCCATTGTCTTATTTCGATAAAATGGTTTCCAACTTACGGACTGATCCCTCACAGATAACCAAATGATCTGCGTTTAGTAGTTGGTAAGTATTTACATCATTAACAGTCACCACCTTTGACTTTGGAAGGTTTCTACTTGATAAGTAAACATTTTTATTTTCTTCAGGAAGCACTAGTATAGTTTTTTTATCTGAAAGAGATAATACGCTAAGGAGGGCTAAAAAACTTTTTGTTTTTACAGAATCAAATGATAAATCCTCCAAAACCATTAAACTATTGTCTTTGATTTTATAAGACAAAGCAGATTTTCTTGCTAATTGCTTCACCTTTTTATTCAATTTAAAAGAATAGTCTCTTGGCTGTGGACCAAACACTCTTCCTCCACCTCGAAATAGTGGAGATTTAATGGATCCAGCTCTAGCACTACCAGTACCTTTCTGCTTCTTGATCTTACGAGTAGAACCAGCTATTTCGTTTCTTTCTTTCGACTTATGCGTTCCCTGTCTTTGGTTGGCTAAGTATTGTTTTACATCGAGGTATATTGCATGATCGTTAGGATCTATTGCAAATATTTCGTCAGACAAACTGATTTTTCTGCCTGTGTCTTCACCTTTATGATTGATTACAGTTAATTCCATGACTTACTTCTCTAGAATGACAAAAGAATTCTTTGGTCCTGGCACTGAACCAGAAACAAGCAAAAGATTCTTATCAGGATAAATTCTTAACACTCGTAGGTTCACTACTTTTACCCTATCTCCACCCATTCTTCCAGCCATTCTCATTCCTTTGAATACTCTAGATGGCCAAGAACATGCTCCAATAGAACCCGGATGCCTAGCACGATTGTGCTGTCCGTGTGTTGCACCACCGACACCTGCAAAACCATGACGTTTAACTACGCCTTGGAAACCTTTACCTTTTGAAGTTCCGATAGCATCAACGAAGTCTCCTTCAATAAATACCTCTCCGCTCTTCACAGTAGCTCCTAGATTAACTTGGCCATCAAATTCGACCCGAAAATCTCTGAACTCAACAACTTTTTGCTTTGGTGTTGTACCGGCTTTTTTAAAATGACCGATCAATGGTTTTGACGTATTTTTCTCTTTACGCTCTCCATATGCCAATTGCACTGCGTTGTACCCGTCTGTTTCGACGTTTTTTACTTGCGTCACTACGCAAGGACCAGCTTCTATTAACGTGCATGCGACATTACGTCCATCGGCACTGAAGATGCTAGTCATACCTACTTTTCTACCTATAATACCAGACATCTACAAATAAGATATGTTGATAACCTTTATGCAATAATATGCTTTGGTTACCTTAACGGATTGCAAAGTTACTGGAATTAAATTCTGTAACAAACCAGAACTTCTATATTTTCAAAGTATTAGCAATTGTTTAAAAGTATTTACAGCTTTTTCCTATATAATATATCTACCAAGTTGTGAAAATATCGCTAACGCAAAAGGCCTGCGTCTTAGGCAGGCCTTTTAATATTATATTCTGATAACGTAATCAGACTTTAATCTCTACATCTACACCACTTGGCAGCTCAATTTTCATTAACGCATCTACAGTTTTAGAAGAGTTTGAATATATATCAACTAACCTCTTGTAAGTACATAATTGGTACTGATCTCTCGCTTTTTTGTTTACGTGAGGAGATTTCAACACTGTAAATCTCTCCATTTTAGTTGGTAATGGAATTGGACCTACTACAATTGCGCCTGTGGCTTTCACGGCTTTCACAATCTTCTCCGATGACTTATCCACCAGACTGTGATCGTAAGATTTTAATTTTATTCTGATTTTCTGATTCATGGCAATTTTTGGTTAGTCTTTCTGACCTTTAACTTTAGCAATTACTGTTTCTGCAATACTGTTAGGAACTGCTTCATAATGAGAAAACGTTAGCGAAGCTGTTGCTCTACCTGAAGTGATTGTTCTCAGATCAGTAATATATCCAAACAACTCTGACAAAGGAACTGCGGCTCTTACTACAGAAGCAGTGCCTTTGGTATCCATGCCTCTCATCAGACCTCTTCTTCTGTTCAAATCACCAGTAATTGGACCAGTATACTCATCAGGTGTCACTACATCTACTGACATGATTGGCTCCAGTAATTGAGGCTTACATCTTTTGGCAGCATCTCTGAAACCAATTCTTGCTGCAAGTTCAAATGAAAGTGCATCTGAATCAACGTCGTGAAATGAACCATGGAAAAGCCTAACCTTCATGGACTCTATTGGATATCCCGCAAGAGGACCATTCTTCATACTCTCATTAAAACCTTTTTGAATGGAGGGAATAAATTCTTTGGGAATAATACCTCCTACAATTCCATTCACAAAGTCAAGTCCTGGCTTAATTTCACCAGTCTCTGGGTCAGGATCTTTTGGGCCAATTTCAAATGAAATATCTGCAAATTTACCTTTACCACCTGTCTGCTTCTTATAAACTTCTTTATGCTCGATTGAGCTGAAGAGCGCCTCTTTATAAGCAACTTGGGGAGCACCTTGATTGATTTCAACCTTGAACTCTCGTTTCATTCGATCAATGATGATATCAAGATGAAGCTCTCCCATACCTCTCAAAATCGTCTGACCGGTTTCATGATCTGTATTTACTACAAGAGTAGGATCTTCTTCAACTAACTTGGCGATTGCCATACCTAGTTTATCAACATCAGCCTGAGTTTTAGGCTCAATAGCGTAACCTATAACTGGCTCAGGGAATACCATTGACTCCAACACGACTTTGCGTTTTTCGTCACAAAGAGTATCTCCAGTCTTAATATCTTTAAAACCTACCACAGCACCAATATCGCCAGCCACTAATCGCTCAATTTGATTTTGCTTATTCGCGTGCATTTGAAAAACGCGAGAAATACGTTCTTTGTTACCTGAACGGCTGTTAAAAATATAAGATCCAGACTCTAATATACCCGAATATGCTCTCACGAAGCAAAGACGACCTACGAAAGGATCAGTTGCGATTTTGAAAGCCAAGCCTGTAAATGGCTCAGATTCGTCAGGAGAAATTCGTACTTCTAACTCCTCATCTTCACGGTCATGTGCGATGATATCATCTTTATCCATCGGTGAAGGAAGAAGTTCCATCACCAGGTCAAGCATTGTCTGCACACCTTTATTTTTGAATGAAGAACCGCAAACCATAGGGACAATTCTCATGTCAATAGTTGCCTTCCTCAAAGCATCCAGAATTTCTGCCGGAGTAATGGAATTTGGGTCTACAAAGAACTTTTCCATCAACGAATCATCATAATCCGCGACAGCTTCAAGTAAGTGCTCCCGCCATTCTGCAACTTCTTCCAGCATGTCTTCAGGAATTGGGACTTCATTGAACGTCATGCCAAAGTCATCATCGTTCCAAACGATCGCGCGATTGTTAATCAAATCAACTACGCCACGAAATTTTTCTTCAGCTCCAATCGGGATTTGCAGAGGAACTGCATAGCTGCCAAGCATTTCTTTAACTTGCTTACATACTTCAAGGAAATTAGCACCCGCACGGTCCATCTTGTTGACAAATCCGATTCGAGCTACTTTATAATTGTCAGCCAATCGCCAGTTGGTCTCGGACTGTGGCTCAACTCCATCTACAGCGCTAAACAAGAACACCAAACCGTCCAATACTCTAAGGGAACGATTCACTTCTACAGTGAAATCTACGTGACCCGGAGTATCGATAATGTTAATTTGATATTTTTGGTTTTTGTAATCCCAAAAAACCGTGGTGGCAGCGGATGTGATTGTAATTCCACGCTCTTGCTCCTGAGCCATCCAGTCCATTGTCGC
>JBDNIP010000439.1:0-1868 GCA_041688245.1 Algoriphagus sp. | reverse complement strand
TCAGTTTGGAAGTGGCAGCAAAAGCTTTAACAGAAATGGATGAATTTCGGGATGCTGGAGTTACTATTATCGATCGGTTCTAACCTTTGAGGTTTTTTTGAACCTCGAAGGTTTTGGTTTTTTCTCGCAACGGCGCGGCGATTATCCTCCACCGTAGTCTATCCCTGTCCCGCCGTTACGGATCCATCTTAACCACTTAAATTTAAAAAATTGCTGGACACCTGCTCGAAAAGGTTAAAAACTATGACTGCAAAAAACATCTTCAATAATAATCCAGAACATTTCTATGTAAATCCAACCATGAAGACGATCACGCCAAGAGTTCCGGAAAATATAGGCCTTCATGACGTTCCGCTCTATATGAAAAATATGATATGCTATCGCATAAGATATCTTTTAATAAAAAACTTGAATAAATTCATCCCAAATCAAAAATCTGATCCACCCCATCGGGCACATCCTGCGCATAGTGACTCACATAAATCAAGGTAATCGAACTGAGCTCACAGATTCGCTGGATGGTCTCTTTGAAGAGCTTTCGTTGATATTCATCCATTCCTTGACTTGCCTCATCCAAAATCAACAATTTAGGCTTTTTGATCAGCGCTCTGGCAAGTAAAGTCCAGCGCTGCTGCTCCAGCGATAGTCGGTTAATGAGGACGGATGCACTTGCCTCCAGCTTAAATAGCTTCATCCAATGCCAGGCTAAGTCCTCCTGCTCGATGCTTACTTTTCTGAATAGTCCCATGGTATCAAAGAGCCCGGAAAGAATGACCTTTCTACAGGTCTGATTGGCAGGAAAGAATCGAGAGAGCTCAGGAGCCATAAAACCCGTAGGACGTTTCACATCCCAGATACTTTCACCCGTGCCTCGTTTTCGCCCAAAAAGCCAAATAGCTTGGGAGTAGGCTTGAGGATTTTCGCCAATCAATAGACTGATCAAAGTCGATTTCCCACTACCATTTTTTCCACGTAGCAACCACCGATCACCAGGATTCACGAGCCAAGAAATACGATTGAGGATCTTTTTTTCACCGTAATTGATCGTAACATCCTTCAGATCAATCACTTGGTTCGTAGTACTTTGGGTTTTATCAGGAAGTAATAGGCTTAGCAAAGCCCAATCGAAGTGATCTGAAATCTGAGTTTTTGAGGCAGATTTCTGAAAAGCTTCTCTGGTGAACAGTTGTATCCCCAAATAAGCCGATAATCGGGCTACATGAGTAACACCCTCGGGAATCTCATTTGCTGCAGTAGTGAGCATCAGGTGAACTCCTTTAGCCTGCATTCCTTTGATGATTATCCCAAAGTCAGCACGGCTGCCAGAATCCAGCCCAGTCATCGGCTGATCCATTAAGTAGATTTTTGGTTGCCGCATCAGGCCTACGGCAATCGCCAATCGGCGTGTCTCACCATTGGAAAGTTTTAGGAGGGATTTATCCAATAATGAATTTAATCTGAGTAGGTCTGTGACGTTTTGAAGATTCCAAGGACCTGAGATTCTTGCTTGAACCTCCGATAGAGTCTCCCGAACTGTGGAAGCTTCATCTGACTCGGAGGAGTTGAAACGTTGCTGGAAATAGAAGTTCTGAAGATTCGATCGGTTCCGAAATTCATATTTTTGAGAGACATAAGCAATCAAATCACGGTAACTGTGAATAGCACCTTCTTCTTGCTTTTCGGCTAAATAGTCAGCTGCGAAAGGCCTGTGTATATTACCGGAAAACACAAGTGCATTGCCTTTTACAGTCTCCAAAAAAGCAGTTAGCAAAGCGCCTGAATCAGCAACAATTGCCAAGTGGGTTCCTTCTTTCCAGTCAAACGAAAGTTGATCAAAAGTGGGAACGCCATTGAATATCACATGAACG
>JBDNIP010000438.1:0-2707 GCA_041688245.1 Algoriphagus sp. | reverse complement strand
AGATTCATCAAAGAATAATTCCCTCGTAGAAAATCAAAATACCATAATTTTACACCCTCACTTGTTTTTTCAAACTGACCTACAGTAGTTTGAGGTATTTCCCATTCATCGGGTCCCTCTCCGCGGACTCCAACTGAACCTAAATAATTGAGCTTATTTTTATGAAAAACATGGTAGTGATTATCTCCACTATTAACCATTGTTAACAATAAGGTATCAACTATGAAGATTCTATGATGATGGTTAAAATCATTTTCCAAAATGGGTTCACCTTTTAAAGTGATTTTTAGCGGAAAATCTTCTTTGGAAACTTTAACCGTTTCTTGAGCATATACCTTAACCGCATCAAATTTGAATGAAAAGGCAAAAACAGCTAATATTAAAATAATGTGTTTGTATATGTATATAGCAATTAATATTTAAAAAAAGTCGGTTACCATTTTGGTAACCGACTAATTTGGTTGTCAACCCCCCATTGATGGTGAAGTTCCGCAAGGGCCAACAGAGCTACCTGTGCCTGAAACAACTGCACATCTGTCTACTTGACAGAATGTTGAAAGTCCATCACCACTCCCACCAACATTGTGATGGCAGTATTTTACATCCATCATTTCTGTTTCCGGAACCTCGTCGCCAAATGAGGTTAATGGAGAAATCCCTAGGAAAACCCCAAACGCGGCGGCTAAAATCAACTTAACCGCAAATCCAATTTTACTTTTTTCGTTCATAATATTAAAATTTTTAGATTGAAATAAGACTAAAATCTCCCTACTAGTTACATAACCTTCAAAGATTAACTAAAGAAAGAAAGAAAGAAATATCCAAATACTTTTATAAAAAAAATTGTTTTAATAATCATCCTAACATGTTGTTGTCTAAGGGGGTAAATGAACATTTCCTCTACTGAATTTGATAAATTCACTAATTGAATCACTTTAATCCAGTTACCTATTAATACATCACTTTATTTTCATCCAAAATATCACTCGTATTCTAGCTATTTAAATTTTCAGTCTCATTTATCTATCTTCACGGATAAATATACTTTACCCAACAAATGAAGAAAATACGCTTATCTAACCTATTCCTACTTGCTTTTTTAGCAATTGGATTTGCCGCATGCGATCCAAAAACAGAAGCCGAAGAAATCACGGAAGTCACTGAAAAACAACTAACACAATCCGGTGGTCTAGCACTTTACACCCTCCGGGACTCAATGGCTCTGGATCCAAAAGCAACACTAAAAGCTGTAGCCGATGCAGGCTATGCCTATGTGGAGACTGCCAATTATGACAATGGATTATTCTACGGAATGGCACCGACGGATTTCAAAGTCTACCTTGAGTCGCTTGGACTTACTGCGGTGAGTGCACACATGGGAATGGTAACCATGGAAAATGCAGATCAATTGATTGCTGATGTAAAAGCAGCTGGAATCAGTTATTTCGTAATTCCAGTTCCTCCAATGGGCATGTTTACGTTCGGTCCTGAAGGCATGGGCATGAAAGGAAGTAAAGAGGATTTACTTTCCATCTTAATAACGCTTGGCGAGAAATGTAGCAATGCAGGCTTGAAATTATTATATCATAATCATGATTTCGAATTCAAGCCTATGGCAGATGGGACTATTCTGGCAGATTATATCCTAGAGAATACAGATCCTGCACAGGTGAATTTCCAAATGGATTTATTTTGGGTTACGAAAGCCGGAGCAGACCCTTTAACTTACTTCGAAAAGTATCCAGAAAGATTTAAAGTTTGGCATGTAAAAGATATGAATGCTGCAGGAGAATTTGCTCCAGTGGGAACAGGCTCGATTGATTTCAAGCGAATCTTGGCAGAAAAGGAAAAATCAGGTATGGAATATTACCATGTAGAGCAAGATCAAACTTTCGGACTTGATCCAATGGAAGCGATCAAAATCAGCCATAACGGATTGAAAAAAATCGGATTCGAATAAGGTTACTTACAAACTTTAAAAAAAGCCAGCTTTTAGAGCTGGCTTTTTTGATTAATTGAAGCTCAAATTATCAGGTTATTAATTTAGCACAGCAAATCTTTTTTTAATTTGTGAAAAGAAGTGAAATAAGTCAATGAAAATCTGAAAGTTTATAAAATCAGATATATACTAGCCTGATATTGAGCATTAATATAGTTCTGAGTGTTTATCCAGTTGTCTAGTATACTAATAAGAAACATAGCTTCTTTTGATCTAAGAGTAAAGCCATTTTTGAACTTCTCTATTTCTAAAAGAGTCGAGTATGTTTATAGCAATTAGAGTCGCCAAAAACCCAACAGAACAAGCTTTTTAAATCTTGATATTAACCCAAGATCTGTAATTGAAAAGGAAATTCCCTGCGTAGAAAATCTGACTAATACTTACCAGAAAACCATTTTCCAGGCCTTTTACCGACTCTTATCCAGAAATATTACCCCAATCCAATAAGTGTAAATTCATAAAAATGAAGGTGAAATTTAAATCATTTGTAATAAAACAGTAAAAAAATAGTGATGGGGTATACTAATCAGTTCTGATTTCATTTGACATAATTAGTCTTGCAGTTTTCGTTAGTGATCTGATTATGGGAGAAATACTTATTTTCTAATTTTTTCTGACTACTACTTGAACTCAGCATTGGCTTTTTTAATATCAATTCAAAGAAATTCTAGCATCATCCCAAAATTGCCTGAGAATAAAATCCCATTT
>JBDNIP010000437.1:0-1270 GCA_041688245.1 Algoriphagus sp. | reverse complement strand
GCAGGGGAGAATAGGTTTTGGGGAGAGCAGCAGGGTCTTTTTCGAAGTGTATTCAAATCAGCCAAGCGGGTAGGAGATAAGCTTTTTATAGGCTTGGATAAGGGGTTTTATACCGTAAATATCCCTGAAATGCTTGCTCAGGAATATACTACGTTAGGCTTGTCCATCACAGAACTTAAAGTAAATAGCAAGCAGTTTGATTCTGACGGATTTAAATGGTTTGCATACCAAACTCGAAGACTGTGGCTTGAGTCAGATGAAAATTCCTTATTTATTCGATTTAAGCCATCCGGGAATAGTACTACAGGCAAGCTCCGCTACCGATATCGAATCAGATCTGATGCAGCATGGACAGAATTCACCAATGACCCGATAATCGAACTTCCATTTTTACCCTCTGGATCCTATCTATTAGAGGTTGAAGTTTTGGATTATTTTTCGGGGGATATGACTTCCATCACCCTACTCGATTTTACTATTGAGAAGCCTTACTATCTAAAAGCTTGGTTTATTGTCTTGGTGATACTTTTGATAGCTGCGGTATTCTATTCGATTTATAAAATTCGGCTAAAGCAGATAAAAAGTCGGTCTCAGCTCAAACAAAGACTGGCTGAGATTAAGCTGGAGGCATTGCAATCTCAGATGAATCCACATTTTATCTTCAATGCCATCAACAGCGTACAATATTACATTCTGAAAAATGACACGAATCAGGCACTGGCTTTTTTGAGCAAGTTCAGCAAACTGATCCGCATCACGTTGGAGCAAAGTAGCCAGTCTCAAATCACGTTGGAAGAAGAGATCAACTACCTGAGCCAATACACTGAAGTGGAAAATATCCGAATGGATAATCGGGTGAAATGGGAAATCAGCGGAGATGCATTGGGGCAAAAGCATGAATTGCTGATTCCGCCCATGCTGATCCAACCGCTCGTAGAGAATGTATTTATGCATGCTTTTCCTGCCGAGCATCCCAATCCCGAGTTGCAAATCAGCTATTCCACAGTCTCGCCCACGCAACTGCTATGCACCGTCCGCGACAATGGCGTAGGCATCCAAACGCAATCCCAGCAAGACCATGAATCCAAAGGCCTCAAAATGATCCGCAAAAAGCTGAGTTTGCTGCCAGGCTATATTGAAAACAGTCTGGAAATAGATTGCGAAAAGGGAGGCTGCGAGGTACGGGTTTTGATTTTTTACGGGAAAAGTTAACGGTTATGTAAGGAATAGGGACGGTTGTGTATTGGTGGGGACATTTTGATTTTCAAAT
>JBDNIP010000436.1:0-3211 GCA_041688245.1 Algoriphagus sp. | reverse complement strand
GGGAAAAGTCGTGTTGAGTAAGAAGGCCCGAAATACGCACGAAGAATTGATCGAAAAGCTAGCGATCAAAAAGAATGGCTATCTTGAAACGTTTGTAGTGAATGAAACATCCCAAGATGTATGGTTCGACAACTTCCGAATATTAAGTACCGGATCATTGCTGGTTCAAGAGACCCACGGAGCCTGTCCCGATGAGCGAAGCGATATCGGGAAGACTTGGGGCTTGGAACTGACAGGACTCGGCTATCAGTATGAAGGGGTTAAGGTGAATAAGTATCTCTACAATGGTAAGGAGCTGATTGAGGATAATGGTCTTCAGTACTATGATTACGGGGCGAGGATGTATGATGCGAGTATAGGGAGATGGGGTGTTGTGGATCCGATGGCGGACTTAGCACCTGATTGGACACCTTATCGCTATGGATTTAACAATCCATTGAAGTACACCGATCCAACAGGGATGTTTGAATATGTGAAAGGTGGATATGGGGAGTTGATCGAGAGTGGTAATGTATTTTATTCAGGAGGCACTTATGATAAGGAAGGTCGAGCGATTATTCCATCGCAGACTGTTTCAGTGGATTTTGAGGATGGTAGCAATATTTCAGTTACGACTAAACGAGGGCCGAGAAATGACCAGGATGGACTACAAGCTTTAGCAAATATGTTTGCGAATGCTAAAGCAGGAGATAATTTGAGTGATTTCTTAGATTTTAGTTTTTTCGATAGTTTTAAAAAAAGAAGGGATAAACTAAGTGAGGGATATTATCACTCTGGTAACCTAAATAATACCTCCTTGGACATTTATACTGGCACTAATATAACATTTAATAGATTTGTTTTTTATGCAGCAGGAAGAGCTAGGGGTAGTGAATTCGGGTTCTCAAGAAATAATTTAGAAGAGTCAAATTTCCCACATTTTAGTCCGTTAAATAAACAAAAATTATCGAATCCCTATGGTTTGAGATTAAGAGGATTCTTTGATGAAAGAAAAAGTGTTATTGGAACTCTTCGATTTAGCGATTGGAATGTATTCGTTAATTTTTCAAATACGATATTTAATGGAATGGGTTTATGAAAATGAGAATGTTTTTAGTTTTATGTATCCTATTTCCGATAGGCTGTTCTAATAAAATTAGTTCAAATCAAATTATAGGTAGTTGGTGGTATATTCAAGATGATTCAACTTATTCTGAGGTGTATATTAATGAGAATGAATGGGTGTTTAATCATGAATCAATTGGCCCTATAAGCATGAAATATTACCTCAGAAAGGATTCACTTTTTATTTCAGATTTCGAAAATATTAACATGAAAAATTGGAAAGTTGTAAAAGTTAATAAATTTAAATTACTTTTAAAAAGAAATGAAGAGGAAGTTTATTTATATAGACTTTATTTAATTGATACATATTTTGATGTATTAAATGATAGCGTAGCTTATGATAATTTTGAACAAGAATTTATTTATAGATATTTAATTAGAAAGTAGGGAGAATTATTGTGCAAATTTCCCTCTCTGGGAGTATAAGAAACTTGGGTAGTACTAGCCGCTAGGCGTAGATTGTATCTACACCTTTATATAAATACAAATTTGTAATTTGCTTGAGGTGATGAGATTATATCAAATACGGTTAGACCAATTGCATCTCGATCCTTCCCTTCCCCACAGCTTGGCTGAATGCAGATCGAGGAAGGATATTGGAGCCGTCCAGGTCATAGGAGATTCAAGAAGGAGATAGTATAGAGATTGGAGTCTTTGGAACCCCGATGGCTATCGGGGGTAGATCCGAAGAAAATCAGGCTAAGTCCGGCGACATTTGCCTGTGTTGGAATGGATCGTAAATTCATCCAGAAGTTGGGCGAATATGGCCAAAACCTCAGTGCCGTTCCAAATGAATTTGCTATAGCCAATGTGATCGTTGAGCTAGAAACCAAACCGGCACTAGAGGCTTCTATGAGCTATGCATTGTACGATTCCGACAGTAATCTATTCGAGCAGGGAAAAGTCGTGTTGAGTAAGAAGGCCCGAAATACGCACGAAGAATTGATCGAAAAGCTAGCGATCAAAAAGAATGGCTATCTTGAAACGTTTGTAGTAAATGAAACATCCCAAGATGTATGGTTCGACAACTTCCGAATTCTCAGTACCGGATCATTACTAGTTCAGGAGACCCACGGAGCCTGTCCCGATGAGCGAAGCGATATCGGGAACCTTGGGGCTTGGAGCTGACTGGACTCGGCTATCAGTATGCAGGGGTCAAGTTGAATAAGTTCCTTTATCAAGGTAAAGAAATGATTGAAGATAATAATCTGAATCTTTACGATTTTCATGCCCGAGGGTATAATCCTGTGATTGGTAGAACTTTGCAAATTGATCCTGGAAGTGAGTCCTATTATCCCATGTCTCCTTACAGTTGGGTGATGAATAATCCATTAAAGTTTATTGATCCTACGGGAATGTTTACTGAACTTTTTAATGAGCAAGGCAAAAAAATAGGTGAAGATGAAAATGGTGTAGATGGAAATATTGCTATTGTTACAAATAACAAAGAAGCTAAGAGAGTGAATGAGAATACAAAAAATGGAACTCATACAGAATCCGGGACACTCAACTCTACTGTGAATTTACCAAGCGCAATGATAAGGGAAGCAATGGGAATATCAGTAAGTAACTCACTTGCGCCAAATGCTTTAGTAGGCGATACACAAGGCGGCTTCCATGAAGAAGGGGGAATGTTTGGAACGGATGCAAACGGGAAAGAAAGAGTGGTTCACGCCCAACCGGGTCAAGTAGCAATTCCAGGTCAAGATGCGGTTGCTACAGTAGACGTATTTAGTGGAGAAACTGCTACAAATAGCTTAAGTAGGATCGAAGGAACTTTCCACACTCATCCAAGTGGTACTAATGCGGCAGGAGGATTTGATCAAAGTCCTTCTGATTTTGTTGACAAAACTACGGGACAAAGAATGGGAGATATTCCATCTGCCCAGTCACAAGCTAATCCGGGAAGTGTATATCATGTGAATGGAAATCATTACGTACTTGGGACTGGAAACAACAGAGTAACGATTTACTATGGTGGTAATCCAAGGGTTGCTATCTTCCCACTGAATAAATTCACCACTATAGGCATTAAAAAATGAGGTACATAATATTAATAGCCATCCTATGTTTAGTAATGGAGGCTAAGGGCCAAACGATGTATAAT
>JBDNIP010000435.1:0-8520 GCA_041688245.1 Algoriphagus sp. | reverse complement strand
AAGTGAAGGTGGCAGAAACTGGAAAATGATCTGAGTAATCAACTTCTCGATGTGTTTTAAATTGAATAGGTATGATTTCCGGGCTAGAAAAAATATGATCAATTCTTAAAAAAAGCAGCACTTTGTTGTAGGTGAATCCAAAACCTCGCCCAGCCTTTTCAAAGGCATTTTGAAGTTTCTCGCTCAATTTAAAATACGTGTAAGAATAAGGTATCTCGTTTAGATCACCCATAAGAATCACGGGATGTGGACTGTTTGAATAGTGCTCTACTAACACTTTCAACTGTTTACTTCTCACCAAACTACCTCGGTGAAGTTTACCGAGTGTTTGTCTATAATTTTCCTTGACACCTTCAATATCTTCCAGTCCATCTGAATTGATTTTCATAGATTCCAAATGAGCATTGTAAATCCTGATAGTATCTTCTTTGACTAGGATATCTGCAAAAATTGCTCCATTAGCATGATTATTTTCAAAGACTTTCCCTTGATTTACAATTGGATACCTTGAGAAAATCGCCATCCCATAAGACCGCTTCTCAGGATTTCCTTCGATGAGCTGATAGAACGTATAGAAATCTTGATCTTTCCCTAATAGCTTCACAGAATTTCTAGAAGCAGTTGTGTAATCTTGATAAAACTCCTGAAAAACTTTTACATCCGCAGGATGATCTTGTAGCCATGTATAGACATTAGAGTCAAATTTTCCTTCTGTTCTACTCTTATAATCAAATAAGTGAACATTATAACTTAATACTTTCAATCCTTTCGCATTTTCATTCCCTTGATGTATTTGGTAAGTAATCAGTGCAAATTTGAATCCGATGAGAAGTATGATTAAATGCAAAAATGCCTGTTTGCGCCACGCCAAGCCTAAAATTGCGAATGATAAAAAATTAAGGAGGAATATAATCGGAATAAAAAAAGGGAGGAGACCTACATACTTAAAATATTCTGGCGAAACAAAAACGCTCAAGTAGAGTAAAACAGAAATAAAAGCAATCACCCAACTGATGAATCTCATTTAGTTGAAGAAAGATTAATTGAATTAGGATATTTGTTCATTTGAGAAAAGCAGCACTATTCATAAAAAGATATTTAATTACCCAATTTAGCTTTCTGAAAACGGATAATATTTGATTTTTAGGTCATCCGTTTATTTCAAAAAGAAAATCGATTTTTGACTTTTGGTGATTAATCTAATAATTGTTATTTCACATTCAAATTTAACTACTATGAAGATCATAAACTCACTATTATCGGCTGGTTTTTTATTTATGTTGATTTCATGTTCAACCAAAACAACAGAAACCTCCGATAATCCTCTGATCGATCCTGAAGAAGAATCTACCGGCGAAGTCAGACCCAGTCCGATTGAGATAAGAAAGGGTGAGATTTCTGGCAAAAACGTTAAAGTTCAGTATGGATCACCCGCTGTGAAAGGTCGAACTCTTTGGGGAGACTTAGTTCCCTATAATATCGTTTGGAGAACAGGAGCTAATGAAGCTTCGTATGTAGATTTGGCTTCAGATATGATGGTAGAAGGTAAAATCTTGCCCGCTGGGAAATATTCCTTATTCACTATTCCAAAAGAATCTGGTCCTTGGACTGTGATATTCAATTCGGAATGGAATTTAGAACACGGTCATTTCCAGTATGACGATAAAAATGATGCGCTCAAAGTTGAAGTTGCACCAAATTGGGAAGAAAATGCTCAAGAAAGATTAACCATGGAAATTGAAAGTCCAGGTCTAGTGATCAGATGGGAAAAGTTGAAGCTCCCAATCGCCATGAACTAATAAGAACAGAACATTAATGTGCTCCAAATATGAATTTGAGGGCATTTTTTTTGATCCTTTTGAACCAGTGCACTGGTTCGTTTTGCAAAAAATAAGATTACATTATGTGATTATTAGCAATTATACCAGCAACGCTAGTGTTTGCCATATGTTAAGTCGCTTTTTGTCTTTTACGGGTATACATACAATATTATATTCAATTATCACCCACCAATCAATCTAATGAAGTATTTCAGTTTCTTTATTGCTTTAGCAATTACCATTGCGCTTGGGATAGCAGTTTCCAGGCCACTGGGGCCAGTTCCTCCGCTAGCGCCACTGTTGGACCCAAATCATGGTTTCTGGCAAAACTCATTCAGTGAAGATGAATTAGCTGCTGAGGAACTCGAACTGACAGGACTTTTGGCTCCTGTTACGGTGGTCTACGACGAAAATTTAATTCCTCATATTTTTGCAGAAAATGAGGAAGATCTCTATCGGGCACAAGGGTACGTAACGGCAAAGCATCGACTTTGGCAAATGGAGTTTCAGACGATGGCCGCAGCCGGAAGGATTTCTGAAATTGTAGGACCTATTGCGCTCGAGTTGGATCGAATGACTCGGAGAAAAGGATTAGGCTATGGAGCCGAACTAGGCCAGAAATACTTAGAATATAATGATCCGGAAACACTTCGATTAGCAGAGGCTTATGCAGCAGGAGTCAATGAATACATTGATCAGTTGAGTCCTGGACAAGTGCCGGTAGAGTATAAGATTCTGAATTATAGACCAGAACATTGGACGACTTATAAATCGCTGCTTCTGCTTAAGTATATGTCAGATATGCTTGCTGGCGATCGAGATTTGGAATATTCGAATCTGAGGAAAATTCTTGGTGCAGAAATGCTGGATAAGCTGTATCCTGATTTTCCTCTAGAAAATGATCCCATAATCGAAGCAACAAAAGTATGGAACTTTACGCCACTCGCTATTGCTAAGCCAGACAGCATTCCTTACCCAAATGATCTTTTGGTCATAGACCCATTACCACAACCGGAGAAAGGAATCGGTTCAAATAACTGGGCGGTCTCTGGCTCAAAAACTAAAAGTGGAAATCCGATTTTAGCAAATGATCCGCACTTGGGTCTGAATCTCCCCTCGCTTTGGTATGCTATGCAATTGACTACTCCAAATCACTCCGTGAAGGGTGCCACCTTGCCAGGAGCATTAGGAGTGATTTCAGGATTTAATCAGAATATAGCTTGGGGAGTGACCAACGCTACCAAAGATGCAAGAGATTGGTATAAAATCACTTTTCAAGATGACAGCAGAAAGGCCTACAAATACGGGAATGAATGGAGGCCATCAAATTTCCGAATTGAAGAGATTAAGGTCAAAGGCGAGGAGCGATATTTAGATACTGTAGTCTACACCCATTATGGTCCGGTAGTATATGATCGCACCTTTAGAAGTGATCGACAAGATGTTAATTTTTCATTGAGGTGGACTGTCCACGAAGGTTCGAATGAACAACAAACCTTCGTCTTAATGAATAAGGCTAAGAATTTTGCGGATTATAACATCGCATTGGATTCTTACGCTGCGCCAGCACTCAACTTTGTATTTGCTTCCAAATCCGGAGATATCGCCATGCGAATTCAAGGAAAATTCCCTTTGAAATGGAAGGAGCAGGGAAAATTCTTTATGGATGGTGCCGATCCAAGAATGGAATGGCAAGGATTTATTCCTAATGCGCAAAATGCTTCGACCCTTAACCCCGAAAGAGGTTTTGTATCATCTGCCAATCAGCATCCAGTAGACCCTTCTTATCCTTATTATGTATTTGACAATAGTTATGAACATTATCGGAACAGGCGATTGAATCAACAGCTTACTGAAAAAGAAGGGATTACTATAGAGGATATGAAAGCCTTACAGTTTGACGATTATTACCTTCACGCCAAGGAAGCCTTGCCGGTAATGATTGCTTTGCTCGGAACTGAATTTGACTCTGACCCAGCTGCAAAAAAGTATTTGGACGAATTGAAAAGCTGGGACTTTTTCGCCGACCCAAATCAAAAAGCACCAACGCTTTTTTATATCTGGTGGGACAAAACCTATGGTAATATTTGGCAGAAATGGTCAAAATTTGGAGCACCTGTTGTAAGTCCAAACAATTATCAAACTGTTTTATTATTAACCAATAATCCGCAGGATGAAGTTTTTGATATTGAAACTACACCGACAAAAGAATCTGCATCTGATCATGTAAAAAAAGGCTTCAAAGAACTCCTGACAAAAATGCAAGAATGGGAAAATAATGAGGAGGACTATTCTTGGGCAAACTATAAGAAGACCAGCATTCAACATTTAGTCCCTCAATTTTCCTCATTTTCTGTAAAAAATATTTATACCGGTGGAGGAAGAGGGATGCTCAATGCAACGAGTGAACGAAGTGGAGCAAGCTGGAGAATGGTGGTAGAAATGGGCGATGAGATCAGTGCATTTGGGGTTTATCCCGGTGGACAATCCGGAAATCCGGGAAGTAAATTTTATAGTAATTTCATCCCTATTTGGGCAAATGGAGAGTATCTCAATTTTAACCTTCGAACAAAAGATGAATCTGAAGCAGTCTTGTTTCAAACGATTTTAAAGTAAACACTATGAGATTTATATTATTTATTCTGATCACCATAGGTATTGTGGTTTTCTTAAATCCGATTTTTCCCTATTGGGTCATTATGCTATTGATAGGTAGTGGATCTGCGCTTTTAGGCTTAAGTGGCTTTCAAGGTTTTCTTGCCGGTGGTCTGGGAATGGGATTGGCGTGGCTTGGACAAGCTATTTTTATCAGCACCAGCACAGGGAGTTCACTTCCAAACAAAATTGGAGAATTAATGGGGCTGGGTTCTGGCATGACCGTGGTAGGAGTGACGGCAATCAGTGGCTTATTGCTTGGGGGATTTAGTGGACTGACAGGTAGCTTGTTCCGAAACTTATTTCGCAGAAAACCAGATGACTTGTATAGGGGTAATAGTTAAGGATAATTTCAAAAACCGTTCTTTTTATCCAAAAGAACGGTTTTTATTTTACGTTTTCATTGAAATGAGTACCTTTATTACTCACTAGTTGGTGTGAACTTTTATGCTTGAATCTTTAATAACCTCAAAAACCCGTTTGAGGTTACTTGTTAAATTTTTTGTGAATTCAAAAACGCAAAGTCACCTAAGAGGTTTGGCTGAGGAATTTGGCGAATCTACCAATGCTATTCGCAAAGAGCTGAACAACCTTACACAAGCTGGAATTTTAACAAAGCAGAATGATAAGAATAAGATTTCGTATCAGGCAAATGTCAAGCATCCCTTTTTCTCAAACATTCAGGAAATAATCCGCAAATACTTGGGTCTGGATCAATTGCTGGAACAAATTCTAGAGCGGATGGGTGCGGTCAGTCAAGTTGTTTTAATAGGTGACATTGCCAAAGGTATTGACTCCGGTCACATAGAAGTGGTCATAGCAGGAGAAGATTTGAACGAAGGTTATATTCTTAATCTTTCCAGTCGAATTGGGGAAATGATTGAGCGCAAGGTAGTGCTTACTTTACGTGAAGAGCGCCTGACTGCTACAGGTTTGATTCTTTTTGAGCGGACAATAGAAGGCTAAAGTCTGGAGTTTCTCTTTCCTTCTTTTAGATAGGCATGATTGTGACCGAAAGGGCGAAGCTGTTTCTAGCTCGTTTGATTTTCAAATAAAAAGTATAAGTGAGTTTCGTTTTTTTCAACTAATATCAATAGAACACCAACTTACATAAATTGAAAAATATTAACTTGTTTAAACTAGGTTTAAAATCTGTATTGATAGGCTTGTTTGTTTCGATAGTATTTTCCTGACAAGGGCAAAGTCTGTCGGATATTCAAAATCTCAAAGTAGATGATCTTTCGGATGCTCAAATAGCCCAATTGATCAAAAGAGCAGAAGCCAGTGGATTAACTGTAAATCAGTTGGAATCTGTGGCTCGTGAGCGGGGAATGCCTGCGTCTGAAGCAGCCAAATTGCGAGAGCGAATCAGTTCTATACAGCGCTCATTAGGTGGAAACTCAAACACAACTGATGCTGGTAGCGGTTCAAGAACATTTAACAATGAGCAGGGCAAGGATATGTTTGATTCTATCCGACGTGCAGATCCTTACTATGATCTGACTCCCACACAGAAGAAGATTTTTGGATTCAAACTTTTTCATAATCGAGGCCTGGATTTCAGTCCAAGTCTCAATATGCCTACTCCTCAATCCTACGTAATAGGTTCCGGAGATCAACTGTTACTTGATATTTACGGTGCGTCACAACAGTCCTATGAC
The DNA here is from genome assembly GCA_041688245.1 of Algoriphagus sp. Taxonomy (GTDB): domain Bacteria; phylum Bacteroidota; class Bacteroidia; order Cytophagales; family Cyclobacteriaceae; genus Algoriphagus. The sequence goes on along the minus strand of JBDNIP010000435.1, from coordinate 2,384 downwards.
CTGGAAGTGAATCCAGAAGGTCGCGTCTTCGTGCCAAATATAGGTCCGGTAGAGGTAGGAGGAGCCACTATTGAGGCAGCTTTGGCAAGGTTAAAGACTAGTCTGAGTCGTATCTATTCTGGCTTGGAAGGATCGAATCCGAATACATTCTTACAGATTAGATTGGGTGATATCAGATCGATCAAAGTATCTATGGTCGGTGAGCTGACCAAGCCGGGAAGCTATATGTTACCTTCATTCGCCACTGTTTTCAATGGGCTGTATGCTGCCGGCGGTCCAAATGAAAATGGAGCTTTCCGAAACATCCAAGTTTATCGAGATAATCGACTGATCTCAACAGTGGATATTTATGAATTTTTGGCTAAAGGCGACCAATTCTCCAATATCACTCTTCAGGATAATGATGTAATCATCGTTCAACCTGTGCAGGCTCGAGTGGAAATAGTAGGTCCTGTCAGAAGAGCTGGTTTATTTGAGGTTAAGCAGGGCGAATACCTGGATGATCTTTTCATCTACACAGGAGGCTTTACCAGTCTGGCATATAAAGACCGGGTGACGATTCGAAGAATTGAAAATAATCAGCGTAAGGTGATCGACGTTTCATCTGATCAGTTTGAGTCTTTTTCCTTAAATGATGGAGATGAGATTCTAATAGGAGAGGCACTGGAGCGATTTTCGAACCGCGTGCAGATTTCAGGAGCCGTGAATCGTCCTGGAGAATTCTCATTAGGAGATGGCGATTTGACTGTTAAAGGCCTTATTGAGAAAGCAGATGGATTAAAACCGGAAGCTTTTGTCACTAGAGCTACACTTTACAGGACCAGTGTAGACCTAACCTTGGCAGCTGAATCGCTCGATCTTGAAGGGATTATGGAAGGATCAGTATCAGATGTGACCCTTAAGAATGAAGATTTACTTTTTATTCCAAGTAGGTATGACATTCAAGAGGCTTATTATGTGAAAATTTCCGGCGAAATAGGATCTCCTGGAACCTATCCATTTGCCTCTGATATGACTGTTGGTGATTTAATCCTTAGAGCAGGAGGCTTATTAGAGTCTGCCACAAACTCATCTATCGAACTAGCCAGAAGAGTGAGAGTTGCAAATTCCGGAAGACTTGCGGAGATCTCCACGCTGACCATAAACTCCAATCTTCAACTTTCAGAAGAAGAGAAAAATCAACCCTTAAAAGCTTTTGACCATGTGTTTATTCGTAGAAGTCCTGGCTTCGAACGTGAGCAATTGATCACAATCACAGGTGAAGCAGTCTATCCTGGAGATTTTGCCATGGCAAATGCCAACGAGCGGATCTCCGATGTGGTCGCAAGGGCAGGAGGTCTTTCGCCGTTTGCATACCCTAAAGGAGCTTCATTGATGAGGCGTACCGTCAATTACGAAGGAAAGAGCGAGGAGGAGCTAACTGAGGAAAAATTGCGAGAATTGAGATATAATCTTGATCCCAAAGTAACTAGAAATCAAAATCAAGCCGAATCTATACTTTTTGAGCGATTGGGCGATAGGATCAAGACAATTGAAGAGGAAAAAGTAAAAAATAATTTTTCTGACCGAGAAACTTCGAGAGATTCTGTGCGAATAAATTCTGAACTCTACAAAATTAGATATAAAGAAGAGGATATGATTGGAATAGATTTGGAGTTTATACTCCAGAATCCAGGTTCTGAAGCAGATCTGATTCTTTTTGAGGGAGACGTTCTTCAGATTCCAAAACAACTTCAGACCGTACGGATGCTGGGCGAAGTACTGCTCCCTACTACAGCGAGATACATCGAAACAAAAGGCCTAAGATTTTATATTTCAAAAGCTGGTGGATTCACCGAAGACTCGAGGAGGTCTAAATCATATGTAATTTATGCCAATGGGGATGCTAGACGTACGTATAGTTTTTTGGGATTGAAGTTTTACCCCGCCCTGGAGCCCGGCGCTGAAATTGTAGTTCCGATGAAGCCTCAAAAAGATAGACTAAACGCAGCTGCCTGGATAGGTATAGCTTCTTCACTCGCCACGCTCGGTATATTAATAAACACTGTAATAAACTAATCACCATAATTCAAAATAAATAGAAGATGAAAATAGCTATTGTAGGTACAGGATATGTAGGTCTGGTATCGGGAGCATGTTTCGCAGATGTAGGAATAGAAGTTACATGTGTAGACATCGATAAGAAGAAGATCGAGAAATTAAAGAATGGTATTATGCCAATCTACGAACCTGGACTGGAAGAAATAGTCTTACGTAATTTCAAGAGTGGCAGGCTTAAGTTTAGTATTGACTTGGGAGAGGCTATTCAGGGTGCTTCGGTTGTATTTATTGCTGTGGGAACTCCTCCGGGTGAAGATGGATCTGCAGACTTGAAGTATGTGCTT
>JBDNIP010000434.1:0-2016 GCA_041688245.1 Algoriphagus sp. | reverse complement strand
TGAAAGATTCAAATAATTTAGCCCGTTCTTTTTCATTTTGTGAGAGGGCAGGTCTTAAGAAATCAAATCGATTCAGCTTGTCCGGGTTGATAATTCTCGACCGTTCTTCATCTAGAATTCTTTCAGATTCAGCGTGTCCGTAAAGTGCCAAGGTCATTGCTAAATCTGTAATGTTGTCAGGATTTAATTTCAAGTTTTCAACTACTAAGTCTTTGTGCCAAATACTATAGAGATTGGTTTTGCCCAATTCTGAGTAAGCGATCGTACTGTAAAGAGAGAATAGACTTTTTTTGATGTTGGCAGCTAGATCTGACTGAAGCAAGTTCCATAGCTGACTTTCAAAATCCGGTAGAATACTTGCTCTAATTTCTTTGGTAAGGAAAGTCCAGAATAGACTGCTAGCCTCCGATGATAAAAGTCTGATTATTAGCTCATTTTTTTCAGAAGTAATTCCTTTCCTGATGGCTCTTAAAGCTACTTCTGCCGACACATTACCCAACACTGTGTTCTCGTATAAATTAATATAGCTGTGCGCTCTCATTACCTCATTTTCAAGATTTGGATACATTTCCATTGATTTTATATCAATTGGAAATACTCCGTATCCCAAGCCATTGCTGTTATAAAGTATGGCCAATGGTTTTTCTAGACCTATTACATCCTCGATTACTAGTTTTTCTTTTGCGATAGAAACAGCGATATTTTTTTGATGATCAGAATAAACTAAAGTGATGTCAAATAATTGAGGCCATGTTTTCCCTGAGCCATCTTCTGCTTTTTGAGAGATTGAAAATTCAGAGATTTTACCGCTTTGGTTGAACTCAATATGTTCTGAAAAAATTGGGCGACTTGATTGATTGACCCAAACTTCACTCCATTTTTGTAGGTCTATTGGGCTCTCTTGGTCTAAAATCCCTACAAGATCATTCCAATTAGCATTCCCATTCGCAAACTTCTTTATATAGGACTGTATGCCTTTTTGAAATGGGGCTTCTCCTATGGCTGTTTCCAGCTGTCTCATCATGATAGGAGCTTTGTTATAGATAATGCTTCCATAGAGCGAACCTGCATCTTTTAAGTTGGGTAGCGTTTGTCTGATGGGGTTTGTACCCGCTGTCCTGTCTTCACCGTAGGCTGCCGGGTAGTTTGCTGTCAAAAAGGCAAGATCATGGTTGATTTCAGGATAATTGGGATTCACGATTTTACCTGCCATAAAACCGGCAAAGACTTCTTTCATCCAGACATCATTAAACCATTCGATGGACACTAAATCTCCAAACCACATGTGGGCTGTTTCATGTCCAATTAGTTTGGCTCTACTCAAAAGCTCTGAATCCGTAGCATTTCCATCCAAGAATAGGGCTGATTCTCGATACTGAATAGCTCCTATATGCTCCATGCCTCCGTATTGGAAAATAGGAATTGTCGCAAAGTCCAATTTTTGAAAAGGGAAGGAATATCCCGTGTAATCCTCTAAAAAGCTAACTGATTTACGATGTAGACTAAATAATTCAGGAATACTCGCTTCGATTTTTTCTGGATTTGTTTCCCGATAAAGCATTTTTTGGGGTAGGTTCCCTTTGGAGTTAGCGGCTTTAAAATCTCCTGCGACAAAAGAAAAAAGATAAGAACTCATCAGATCAGATTTCATAAATTCATGTTTAGTGAAATTGCCTTCTCTAGTTGCATTGATCTCAGACCCTCCTGCTAGCACCTCCCAGTACTTGGGAGCTGTAATAGTTAAGGTATAATTAGCCTTCAGATCAGGCTGATCAAAGCAAGGGAATAAGGTGCTTGCACGGTCTGGAACTAATAGCGTATACAGAAAGTCATCATTACGGTTTAAGGATAAGTCACCGGCGATGAATTCAATTTCGAGTTTATTTGCACCAGATTTTAGGTTTTTTGGATCTATAATTATGTGTTCTTGCTCATGTTTGATTTCAGTAGGCTTTCCGTTGACATATATGGATTTGATGTTCTCTGATTTTTCATTGAAATCCAAAATGATCGGGT
>JBDNIP010000048.1:0-7044 GCA_041688245.1 Algoriphagus sp. | reverse complement strand
TAACGAGCGATTGTCCCATAACTTATTCCGCCCTTTCAGGGCTTTAAAAATGAAATTACTCTGTGTCTGACAACGGCCTAGCAACCGTTGCTTCGCTGTTTCACCCTTTCAGGGCTAGTTTATATGCTATTTTAAAATCTCTCATGAATGTTTCAAATTACTCTGTGTCTGACATTGGAAATTTCTAAAACGGTACAGCCTTGATAAAAATCATGATCTGAATAGCTTGAAACGAAAAAGATAAGGCCGAAAGTATAACTATCGGCCTTATCAAAATTATTTAAACTGTAATTAATCAAATTGTTATTTCAAAGCGAATACTTACCAAAATCAATTGTAACCAGGATTCTGATCAGCATCATTTATCAAATCATTGGCAATAATTTCACCAATTGGTATTGGCCAAGCCCAAGCTCGGTTTCCAGCAATAAGAGAGCAGGTTGTGAAGTTGCTACCGCAATCGGATCTAACCAGATTTCTCGTCGTCCGCTTTACATCAAAGAATCGATGACCTTCTACGAACAACTCCTTTCGACGCTCCAATTCTATCGCATTAATCAGCGCTTGTCCCGTCAGTGAAACAGGAGCATAGCCAGAGATCCGAGCTACACGAAGGGTATTTAAATCTCTCAATGCATTAGTAGTGTTATTGGGTACGTTTGTGTAAGCCTCGGCTCTGATAAGATACATTTCGCTTACTCTTATTACTTTCCAGTTTACAATCCCATCTGACAGATTTCCTTTACCAAGATATTTACTGACTATAGTTCTACTGCCGTTTATTCTAAAGTAAGTATTATACCGAATATCATTCACTTGGTCATATTCGCCGATAACTTCCGTTGATGGTCTGAATGATGATCTATTTCCACTTGCAAAATAGACATTTGCAGCAGGTGTACCTTCTCCTGAATTGAATGGAATGCTCCAAATCAACTCCGAGCTACCGATATTATCATCTCTCCATATCGCTGAGAAATTCGCTCTTGATGCTAAGGGGACCAGATCGATAACAGCGGTTGCTGCTGTAATTGCCAGTTGATATTGTTCAGAATACAGATATGCCCTAGCCAAAATTGCATCTACAGTAATTGGGTCAATATTAGCTCTCAAAGAGAAATTCTCTGAGGAGTTTATGGGTTTATCTGTATCAGCAAGCAATGTTTTTGCCTCGCCCAAATCAGTGAAAATACCTTCCCAAGTGGCGGCAACAGTAGGTCTGGCAATATTATCCAAGTTGAACTCTGTTTTGTAAGGAACTCCTAACGTAGTCGAATTCAAAGCAAGATCATCTGCGAAATACCTCAATAAGTCAAAATGAACAAAGGCTCGGATGGCTAAGGCTTGTCCCTTGATCCGATTGTATTGACCTGGGTTTACAGCAGCAAATTCATCAATTCCCCGTAGGGTAATATTTGCTTGCGCAATGATTCGATATGCAGCAATCCAAAGACCTTCAATTGCATCATTATCAGCAGCATAATCAAAATTTACCAGTTGTCTAAAATTTGCAAGAGACTCTCCTGTCTCGGTAAGATTGTCAGACATCATGTCCGGAAGGGTGGAAAATCCTCCTGCCGGTCCTGAAGCGTTTCCATAATAAGCAGTGGATCTAAACTGTGCATAAGTACCAATCAAGGAAAATTCATAATCGTCCAGATTGTTGAATCGCTGACTACCATCTAAGACAAATTCAGGCTCTATGTCAATTACACTGTCACAAGCTGTAAACATGGAAGCTACTGTAACGGTAAATCCTAATACTATATATTTCAATTTCATAAATTCCGTTTATTTAAAATCCAATATTAACACCGATTGTAACTGTTCTCAAAGCTGGATATTGAGACCCGATCAGGTTGCCTGAAAGCTCTGGATCAAAACCTCTAAAATCTGTAAACGTCAAGAGGTTCTGGCCTTGTAAAAACATTCTGAGCGAAGCGATTTTCAACTTATCTATTAGATTGGCCGGTAGCGAATAGGATAAGTTTACATTTCGTAATCTGATAAAATCTCCAGACTCAACAAACCTGCTTGTTCCGGAGAAAAATGGATTATCGGCTGCGGGTATATCGGTAGCCTGTCCCGGGGTTCTCCCTTCATCGATCATTACTTTCGCTAAGTTGTCGAATAAGTATGCTGGATTTTCGATGTTGTTCCTGTCATTATTGTAAAGGTCATTACCTGACACATAACTAAATAACGCATCCAATCTTAAGCCTTTGTAAGAAAACGATGTTCCAAAACCACCAAAAACTGGAGCGTCGGTAGTGCCTAATATCACTCTGTCTGTCGGATTGTATTCATTTGTAGATTCTCCATTTGAGCTAATGTATAATGCATCACCATTTGCTGGATCTACGCCTTCAAACTGCACCAAGTATAAGCTATTGATCGGCTCTCCAACTCTCGTGATGAAATCACCATCAATAAATTCGTCTTGATCTCCTACAAGCGAAAGTATCTCATTTTTATTATAAGTGATATTTGCATTCAATTCCCATTTGAAATCTGGGCCGTCAATAATTGTTCCTACGAATGACACCTCATATCCTCTGTTTCTCATGCTACCAATATTGGTGTTTTGAGAACTAAATCCCGTAGTTCTGGAAAGTTGTCGATTCAGGAATAAATCATTCGTCACGTTATTGTAAAACTCAACAATACCGTTGATTCGGCCTTTTGCCAAAGCAAATTCCAATCCTACATTGAACATATTTATCTTCTCCCATTGCAGGACTGGATTTGGAAGACCTATCAACCCAATTCCACCAACTCCATTATAAATCGATCGGGCAAATAATTCTCTGGAATCAAAATTCCCTATTCCCTCTTGGTTGCCAACAGTACCATAGCTGGCTTTCAACTTTATTTCACTGAAGAAATTGCCTTCAAGATTTTGCATAAATGCCTCATCACTGACAATCCAGCTAGCTCCAACAGAGCCGAAAGTAGCATATTTGTTAGCAGTGCCAAATCGTGAAGAGCCATCTCTTCTAACACCTGCGCTCAGGAAATATCGTCCTTTGTAGCCATAGGTGCCATCTGCAAAATACGAAATGAGTGCGTTTTGCCCTCCGTTACCCCTCACATTTGGAATATAGCCATTGAGCGGGTTACCCGGTGTGATTCCAGCTTCATTCTGAAAAGGACCTACAAGTCCATAACCTGTATATCCAAATATAGTAGAGTCATTTTCTATGACCTCTGTAAATAATGAAACACTAAATACATTGTCGCTATTGATTTGCTTTTCGTAAGACAGGGAAGTGGTACCAGTATACCTAAAATTTTTGGCAAAACCTTTCTCTAAACTACCATTTTGGCCTTGTGAAATAAATCCACTGTAAGTGTTTCGGTCTCGGTATCTCGAAGTTTCATTTTGAGTATAATCCACTCCCCAATTGGTTCTAAATGATAGACCTTCCAAGAAAGGGGCATCATATTGTACAAAACCAATTGCAACACCCTTAAATTGATTTTGCAGCGTTTGGTTTTCCAACAGTTCCTGTAGTGAGTTTGGTTGCCCGGAAACTAGTTGTGTATAGCTTCCATCAGGCTGGTAAGGCGATTCATATGGATTTGACCACCTGATCGCATTTAATGGAGACCCAATAAAAGAATTACCCTCAAACGTATTGTTAAGTTTAGAAAAACCACCTGATACATTCAGGCCAAAAGTAAAATTGCTGAGCTTTGTCTGCAGATTCGCTCTTCCAGTGTATCGTTTGAGACCAGTATTTGGAACTGTACCTGTTTGGTCAAAAATAGATCCTGATAAAAAGAAAGTAGTATTTTCGCTTCCTCCCGAGGCTGATATCTGGTGACTTTGAGTGTAGCCAGTCCTGAGTAACACATCCTCCCAGTTCGTATTGGTTTGTCTCAAATCGGTAAGCTCGCTGTCAGTCCATCCATAAGGATTCCCACTTGCCAATTCATATTGGAGTTTTTCCTCAGTACTCATTACCCCTTCGGGGTGGCTTGGCGCTTGGGAGACACCATATTGGAAATCGTAATTCACTTTGGTTTTTCCGCTTTTCCCTCTTTTTGTAGTAATTACAATTACTCCATTTGCTCCTCTTGAGCCATAGATAGAAGTAGATGCCGCATCTTTCAAAATTGAAAATGATTCAAAATCATTTGGATTGAAAGTGGCGAAATCAGCGGCCGATATTTGAATTCCATCCAATATGTATAGCGGATTGTTTGAACCATTAATGGTTCCTTTACCTCTGATTGTCACATTAGCAGAAGCTCCCGGCTGACCTGAATTAGCTTGGATAAGAACACCGGGCGCCCGACCTTGGAGTGCTTGATCGAATGAGGCAATCGGAACATCTTTGATTTGATCTCCTGATACTACATTGATCGATCCGGTTATTTCCCTTGCATTTTGAGTCTTATATCCCGTCACTACTACTTCACCAAGAATACTAGTATCTAATTTTAAAGTAATATCTATTACAGTACTATTTCCCACAACTCTTTCTTGATCTGTAAATCCGACAAAAGAAAAAGTTAGTACTTCATTAGATAATGCCTGAATTGAGAACTGACCATCCACGTCAGTAATTGCACCTCTTGATGTCCCTTTAATACGAACATTAACTCCAGGTAAGGGCAAATTATCATCAGCAGATATGATTGTCCCCGTGACCTGTTGTTCTTGTGCCAGTACATTCCCATTTAATGCGAATGTAAAAAGCATAATCAAATAGAATAAAGATTTCTTCATGTGTAATTTTTTAGGTAAAAATTTTAATTTGAGTCAATTTTTTAGACTGCATTTTTCAATGCCCAAAACCTGAGTTCACATCGAAAAGTCTTTAACTAAACGTTAGATAAAAAATAAGATGCGGAGATTTTTCTCGGTGGAGTCTTTTATATTATGTGAATATATGAAAAAACACCTAGTCAATGCCTATGCCTATATTCAAAATTTAGTCAAATTATCCCCAATTCAACCCTTATATTAGCTAGTATTGCTCTCTTAAAGTCTCGAATTGTTTGCTAATGAGATGCTCTGCTGAATCTCCATAATTTTGGACGGCATGATGGCCGCAAAGGATTGAATCGGGTAACGAATCTGGGTTACTGTGCTAAATTGGGATCTAAAATCAAAAAAGACTGTGGAAATAGAAATAAGATTAATTCAAGTTTCCAGACTTGGACTAGCTTGTACTTAAAACTATATTATCATTGAGATGAGAAAAACCGTAATAATATTGTTTGTTTTGACCACGTTCAGTTGCTCACATTTAGTAGAATGCAATCAGACGATTAGTGGTTTCGATTTGAATAATCCCTATTCAGAAACAGTTGATTTTGACAAATGCGGGGACTATATAGTCTATTATGCATCAAGAGTGAAAGGGGAATTGAGTGGTGAGTTTCTTATCAAGGATATTTATCAGATAAAGGCAGCTGGTAAAATTAACACCTTGATACGAGGCGAGCATTATTCCAATAAATTCAATTTTAAATACAGCCCCATTGGATCAGTGAAGGAGGATTTAGAATTTCAAATTACACTCTTGTAAATCCCACTAAAGCTGTCAGTCCAAATATCTAATCTTATTTAAATGTCTTGGGTGTTTTTATTAGGGTCCCAACTAGCTTTGATTCACCAAAGTCCGTGAGCGGGAGCTTAGCAGTCTTGATTTGAATCAGAATTACGAAGCCAACTGGGATCTTACAGCTTGTCAATTAAGGCAAGTGAGCTAGTACAGCATTCAGAATTCTGGAGAGGTTTATGGGGATTTTCTTATTGAATAATTCTTCAAAGTCGAAGGAAGAGGCCATTACGACACCTTGATCACGTCTGATGATTATTTGGATATCTTTTACTTCAATTACACTCCTCTAGGAGAAGCGAAGGGTGATTTGACCTTTAAGGTGATATTGGAATAGGAGCAGGTTAATATAAATAGTGGTCTAAATCTGGTCAGATGATAGATTCAGGTTTTGAATTTGGAACAAAAAATAATTATTGCTGACAACTTATGAAGTACTTAGCCATGCTGTTATTCATCTTTTTTGCTAAAAATCCCGATGAACTTATTCTGGGGGGTTGGTAGTATGAGAAAGACCCAAAATAACTTGGGAGTTTAACTCTTCTGGAGAACTGATTCAGAGGTACCGTGAAGGAAAAGTTAGTGCCACTAACACTGAACCAGAAATCCATCAAATTTTAGACAGCGCGCATAGCTGCAGTGAAGGGACAACTGAAAGACCTGACGAGAACTATTTGAAAATCAATAATCCAATAGAAGGTTTGTCTGAATGTTATTATTTGGAAACCTTATCCGAGGAAGTGTTGGTTTTGCTCAATACATCAATTGAGAGGTTCTTGATTTCTAATCGAGTCCAAGACTGAAGTCTTGAACTAGCTATGTGGATTGGCTCAAGACTTCAGTCTTGGACCTTTTTTATTTCCATTTTTTTTTGACCAGTGGCAGTTTTTCCTCCACCATTTTTATTAAACTTATAATCAAATCTCTAGCCTACCTTATACCGCAGGATAGTGTCTGCATGGCTTTTTTTTAGATTGAAACCCTACAAACACCCAAAATGAATCCAAAAGACAGCCAAAGCTGGAAATATAAACTGTCCAATGCGCACCAACTCGGCGGAATCGAAACGTCCATTCTGGACAATGGTGGAGGAAAAGGAACCCGAATCGGCTGGATTAACACAGGAACCGGGCTTCGATACAAAGTCGTTCTGGATCGTGGAATGGATATTCTTGATGCCTTTTTCAATGAGAATAGTCTGGCATGGATCTCTCATGCGGGAGGCCTAGCAACCCAAACTTTCTCCAATCAGGGAATCGACTGGCTGCGTACGTTCGGCGGGGGATTAGTAACTACCTGCGGCCTATCCAATGCTGGCCCGCCTAACTCAGATGAAAGTGGTTCCAGAGGGCTTCATGGTAATTATTCAAATACTCCGGCAGAGTTGATCTCGATCAAGCAGCCTGATATTTTTTCGGGTGATTTAAGTTTTGAGATTGTAGGCAAAGTTAGGGAAACTACCACTTTTGGG
>JBDNIP010000433.1:0-1722 GCA_041688245.1 Algoriphagus sp. | reverse complement strand
TTGTCCCGGGAGCTCAGCAAGATTTGACAAAAAGGTATCGAATCTTCACCAGCTTATTTGCCAATTGGGAAATTGCTAAAGGTTTGACTTACAGGTTTGTATTTGGGCCTGATTTTAATATTGAAAGGAGTGGTCGATTCACTGGCTCACAGACCAATTCAAGAAGAGGTGGAGATGCCACGGGTAGTGTAAGAGAAGAATTCCGATTCAACTATACGGTAGAAAACATCTTGACTTATAATAAAACCTTTAAAACCAATCACAACATCAACATTACGGCACTTCAATCTATCCAGCGAGACAATCTGGAAAGAACAAACGTAAGCGTACAGGGTATTCCAGCCCCTTCTCAATTATTTAATAGACTGGGTGATGCATCGCTGATTACAGGAGCAAATACAGATCTGATTGAATGGTCTTTGATGTCTTTCATGGGAAGAGTAAACTATTCTTTCAAAAGCAAATATCTGCTAACAGCCACGGTCAGAGCTGACGGTAGTTCTAGATTTGGTGCGAATAATAAATTTGGCGTCTTTCCTTCAGTTGCAGCGGCTTGGAATATTAAGGATGAGGATTTCCTGAAGAATTCGACAAAGGTCGATCTCTTGAAATTGAGAGTATCTTATGGCCAGATAGGAAATCAAGCCATCGATCCATATCAAACGCAGGCGCTTCTTGGTAGAACTACCTACGCTTTTGATAATACCGCAGCATTTGGCTACCGCCCAAATTCAATTGGAAATCCAGATTTGAGATGGGAAAGTTCTGCCACCTTTAATACAGGTGTAGACTTCTCTTTCTTACAAGGTAGAATCATGGGTTCTTTAGAATATTACATTACAAACACCTCCAACTTGTTGGCTCCTCAGCCACTACCAAACTCTACTGGTTTTGGTGGCTTTATCACCAATATTGGTGAGACACAGAATAGAGGTATTGAATTATCCCTTTCCACCTTGAACATTGAAAAAGGAGGCTTTGAATGGTCAACCGATTTCATTTTCACTAGAAACAGAGAAGAAATTATTTCCTTACCAAATGGTGACGACATTTCTGCTGGAAGATTTATAGGACAACCTCTTACCATATTTTATGACTTGAAAAAAATTGGAATCTGGCAAACTTCTGAGCGAGATGTGGCCAATTCATTTGGCGATGTACCGGGAGAGATTAAAGTAGATGATTTTAATGGGGATGGTAGGATTAATGCAGACGATCGGCAGTTTTTAGGTTCAGCCGTTCCGGATTTTTCTTTTGGTTTGACAAACAGATTCTCTTACAAAGGACTCGATGTCTCATTCTTCGTTTTCGCAAGATTCGGTTCGATGATTCGGTCGGCATTTCATGACAATTTCAACAGCTTATTTGGAAGGTATAATAACCTAGCAGTAGACTATTGGACTCCGGAAAATCCAACGAATGCTTACCCAAGACCAAATCAGAATCAGGAGCGTCCAAAGTATAATCGATCTATGTCCTATTTTGACGGGACTTTTGTCAAAGTCAGAAATATCAATATCGGTTATACCTTCAATGAGAATGCTGCAAAGAAAATTGGTATGTCCAGTCTTAGATTATACTCCAGTATTCAAAATCCTTTCATCTTCTCTAATTATAGAAGAGTGCATAAGGGAATCGATCCTGAGGTATTTATCGACGGTGAGCAAGGTGTAGAAGGTGGCGTGGTAAACTCTAACGTATCACCTCCGGTGACAGCCTTTA
>JBDNIP010000047.1:0-8866 GCA_041688245.1 Algoriphagus sp. | reverse complement strand
CCAAGTCAATCTGATCTTGTGGGATTGGATTTAACTTATACTTTTCTGTAAACTTCGCACCACCAAGGGCGGCACCAAGCAATTGTCCATCAAGTGTAAAATAAAAGTCAAGCTCTTCCTGAACAGTATTCCATCTTACCAGGTCATAGAATCTGTGACCTTCCATGCCAAGTTCAAGCATTCTTTCCATTCTTACCGCACTTCTTGCAGTGACAGGGCTAGTCCAAGGTGCATTATATGTACCTATCACATAATTTGCAGCCATAGTGTTGTTACCTCTCATCAGCTTAGAATTAATAGCTCTAGTTCTGATGCGATTCACATCCTCGCGAGCCTTCTCCAATCCGCCAGTCTCAATTTCTGCCTCAGCACCCATTAAAAGCACATCTGCAAATCGAATAATCATGAAGTTGATTCCGGTATACCCTGGAGTCCATGAAGAGTTATCCTGAAATGAACCTTGCTCTGATCTTTCATATACGTACTTCTTAGGAGAATAAGGTCCACCATTTGGCTGATTTCTGATCCAAGCTGCGCCTGGAAAATCTTGCCAGTCCAGATAAGGAATTCCTCTTCTACCCACTGTATGATCTAAACGTGGATCTAGATTTCCAGTATCAGCAGTGAATGGATCAGCTGTTTGAATACCTTGATCATTTTTTACACGATTAGCAGTCGCGTTAAAAGACTTATCTAATAGCGGAAGACCAGCTGCATCTGTTCTGAATGAATTCACAAAAGTGAAACTGGGCTGGAAGAATCCACAACAATTACCAGGACCTGATGGACCTGTATTGTAAGGGAAGTTCAAGTCAAATTCAGGGTTTGCATTAGCAACAGAACCAGTACCAGCAGCAGCTTGATATGCCCATACAGATTCCTGATGATTATCATTTTCGCCACGGAACATATCGTCATAATATGGCACAAGACCATACTTTAGATTATTGCTCGTGACGCCATTGGTGATCACATCCGTGAAAAGCGTTTTTGCCTCTCCGAACTTATTCTGGTATAGATAAATCTTGCCTAAATAAGCTTTGGCAGCCCAAGAGTTGACACGCCCGACCTGAGGTTGCGTAGGAGGCAGATTATCCATCGCAAACTTCATATCAGCCTCAATTAGTGGCCAAAGGTCTACATTGTTGACCACATCTTCAAGACCGCTTCCGTAATCCAAAGTCTCATCTACATAAGGAGTGTTGCCATAGTCACGCTTCAACTCAAAATAGAAATGAGCTCTAAGGAATCTTGCCTGCGCAGACAAACGTACTACATCCCCTGGAGTAACATCAGGCCCAGGATTCAATAACAAACGTAATACGTTATTGGCTCTTGCAATTCCTTCATAGGCTACGTTCCACTTTGAACCCAAATCTCCTGAAGCTGAATTGGTTTCAAATCTCTGAATTGGATTGATAGTGGTAAAATCTCCAGGATCTGTTCCTTTATTTGCCTCACCGCCTCTGATACTACCCCAAACCCAGTTGGACGGAGACCCCAGTCTATTCCCTCGACCATTTACCTGAGAATAAACTGCAATCAAAGACGCATCTATCCCCGCTAGCGATGATAATTGAGCCTCTGCAAGTTGCCCTGTGGGCGCAACATCAAGAAACTCATCGCTACAACTCACTGCTAACATCATCATCCCTGATGCGAATAGCGCTCCAATTTTTAATTTAAAATTTTTCATTTTGATTCATCTATTATAATTTCTATAACTCGATTTCTTTATTTGTGTTTAAGCTTAGAAGCTGAGATTCAGACCGAAAGTATAACCACGTGTCACCGGATAGTTACCTACGTCAATACCAAAAGTAGTATCAGCACCACCGCCTACTGCTGGATCAAGTCCTTCGTATCCTGTGATCGTAAAGAGATTGTTTGCAGATGCAAATACTCTTAATCGCTCCAGTTTCCATCTTTCCAGTAATGTTGCAGGAAGTGTGTAACCTAAAGTTACATTCTGCAATCTCAAGTAAGATCCGTCCTCTACGTAGAAAGAGTTTTCAACGTTAGAAGTAGAGAAGTTAGAAGTCTTCTCAACTTGTGGAATAGTTGCATCCAAATTGTCAGGAGTCCAAGCACCTTTCAAACGCTCTGAAATAGCAGCGCCTTCGAAAGTCTGGAAGAAATCTGTAAACCACCTAGAGTGATTCCAAACCTCATTACCAATAGAAGTATAGAAATAAGCTGATAGATCAAATCCTTTGTACCCTACTGTGAAATTCATACCGCCTGTAAAGTCAGGAACTGGATTTCCAAGGTTGATACGGTCAGTTGGAGTGATGACACCATCCCCATTCGTATCCTCAAACTTGAATCTACCCGGAGCCGCACCATCCTGTGTGGCATGTTTATCCACATCTTCAGCATCCCTAAATAATCCAAGTGTATTGTATCCAAAGAAAGTAGAAAGTGGTTGCCCCACTGAGTTTTGGATTGGACGGATACCTCTGTAAGAAGGGTTTACAGAGGTAATGATATTCAAACCTGGCGATAGAGATACAATCTCATTCTTAAGGACCGAACCATTAAACATCAGTTCATATGTGAAATCCCCTGTAAGGTTTCCTTTTGTAGTTACCATTAAATCGAAACCTCTATTTAGCATTTGACCAATGTTCACAGCAGGTGCTGCGGCATTGCTACCAGCTGTCAGTGGAATAGGTACTTGGAATAGCAAGTCCTTGGTATCCTTTTTCCACCAGTCAAAGATTACATCCAGTCTTCCATTGAAGAAGGTACCATCGAATCCAACATTTTGGGTCACAGCAGTTTCCCATTGTGCATTAGGATTACCAATTCGAGTTCTTCTAAAACCGATAATCGCAGAAGAGTTAGATCCAGTAATATCGTAAGAAGAAGCTCCTACGTTTCCTCCAAAGAGCGAAAACTGATTATTGGGATCTACGTTGTTCGAGTTACCCATTTGTCCCCAACCACCTCGGATTTTCAAATCATCAACCCAAGTAGCTCCTGACATAAAACCTTCTGAAGAAAGTCTCCAGGCAGCAGAGAAGGCCGGGAATGTTCCGTATCTATTGTTAGATCCAAATCTGGAGGATCCATCACGTCTTACCACCGCACTAAATAGATACTTATCATTGAAAGTATAATTCAGACGACTGAAATAAGAGCTAAAATTAACTCCTCTAAACAATCCAGAGTCTACTATTCGAGTAGGAACTGGAAGGTTTGAAATATTGATAAAGTCCGGATCACGAGAAAAAGGATTCTGTCCTCGTGCACCGATTCCTCTACCTGCACCTGTATTCAAGGCTTCCTGACCCACAATTACATCAAATGCATGCTTTCCGAAGGTTTGCTTCCAAGCTACAGTATTGGTAAAAGTCCAACCAAAATTAAAACTAGAGCCCTCGCTATATCCAAATGCGGAATTATTCTCAGAATTCTCGTATTGTAGCCTGCTGTAGTTCCAGTTGTATCCGCTTGAATAATTGATGCCTATAGAAGATCTAAAAGTTAGGTTATCTATGATATCATATTCTGCATAAACGTTACCAAATGCTTGTGCGTTAAAGCTTCTGTTATCCACAATTCCATCTCTATTCGCAATTGGATTTCGTGGATTATTAAAACCTCTTGCAGCAGTACCGCCATATCCGCCAAATTCATCATAAACTGGAATAATTGATGGCATACGGAAGGCCTGTAGAATATCATTCTCATCATCTGCTAGACCTCGTCCACCTTCTCCCCCTATTTGACCCAATTCTTGAAGATAGGTTCCCTGAAAGTTTTGACCTATTCTTATTCTTTTGGATACATCAAACTCAGAATTTACTCTGAACGTAATCCGCTTGAAACTATTCTCTAAAATAATTCCCGCCTGCTCTTGGTAACCTAAACCAACAAAAAATCTGCTCGTTTCAGAACCTCCATTCAAACCAAGGGAATGTCTATTTATAGGGGCATTTCTAGTCAGTGCTCCAAACCAATCCGTACCCTCGCCCGTGGCTGC
The DNA here is from genome assembly GCA_041688245.1 of Algoriphagus sp. Lineage (GTDB taxonomy): Bacteria > Bacteroidota > Bacteroidia > Cytophagales > Cyclobacteriaceae > Algoriphagus. Next base: position 4,878 of record JBDNIP010000047.1, on the reverse strand, counting down.
TCTTACAAGTTGAGAAACTGGACCTTTGCTCGGATCTATGTTGTATAGCGCACGCTCTTGCTCTATTCGGTCTGCAGAAAATGGACCTGCCACACCTGCTACTCCACCTACATTAATATAGTAAGGAAGGACTGGAGAGCTACCTGTTCCAAATTGTGGATGCGAGTAATCAGGCTCCCTACTATCTATTCTAGCTTGGTTAGTTTCTGCCAACCATGTCGTGTTGGCAAAATCCTGAGGATTCATCATTTCCAAACCTACACCTGGTGCAGTAAATCCAATCATACCACTGTAATCCAGTCGAAGTTTTTGACTCCCTCCTCTACCCTTTTTGGTAGTGTAGATAATTACTCCGTTGGCAGCTCTTGCTCCATAGATGGAAGCCGCTGCGGCATCCTTCAATACAGTAGTAGATTCGATATCATCAGGATTTAGAAAGTCTGTATTGTCTACAGGAACTCCATCCACCACATACAAAGGCTCATTACCACCGAAAGCACCAAATCCTCGCACACGCACAATAGAAGATGTACCAGGCTGACCATTGGTGATAACCGTCAATCCAGCAACTCGACCCTGAAGGGTTTGCTCAATATTACCAGTTGGTATTATTGTCAAATCCTTTGGATTAACAGTAGAGATCGAACCAGTGGTCTCTCTTCGACTGTCAATAGTGTAACCTGTAACTACCAATTCAGTAAGCGTCTGCTCGTCAGGACTCATTTTAATATCAACCACACTTCTAGATCCAAGGACTTGCTCCACTCTAGTGTAGCCAATGAATGAAAATACTAAAACTGATTGATCATTAGGGATATTGATGGAAAATTTTCCATCAATATCCGTTGCGGTACCTGTGGTAGTTCCTTTTATGAGGATTGAAACCCCGGGAAGTCCTAAATCATACTCGTCGAGTACTGTACCAGTGACAGTTTTCTGTGCGAAGGCTGTAGCACTGGATAATGTCAGGAGCATTAGGAACACCCCTAGAATTTTGTAAAATTTTTTCATATAAATTGATAGATTGGGTAACAAGAATTATTTAAAAACTTGTCATTTAATTGTTAATGCAATCGTTTGCGAATTCGATTAAAACAAATGCAATAGATAAACTTCTGAATTTTTAGAACGCTATTGCAACTATACCTTGGTTTCTACAAACCAGCTTTGACGAAATACCAATAGATTTCATAGATACTATTGGAATATTGTGCGGGCACGACTTGAAATAATTAATAGGTCATTGGCATGAATTTTACTTTTATTGTGGCGTTACGCTACAGTGTCTCAATGTTAAAGATTCTTAAACGATTTTCAAATTTTAAACAGTAAATAAAAATTAGGAATTCATGTCTTGCAAGTCAAATCTAATTGTTTTGATCATTTTATCGGATTAATCTGCTGAAAAAAATTAATTGACAAAAATACAATCCTCCACAATCCTGTTTTCAACAAAAAAAGTTTAATTAAAGAAATAGTACGTTTATTTTCAGCAGTTGATATCTGCATGGGTAAATGATGTAGACCAACGAAATCTTTGAACAGCTCAGGTATTATCTTTTGGCTACCTAACGGACTGTTTAAAGTATTCCTGTGAATGTTGGCAATGAAAAAGCATATTTCTACTCCTTTCGTTTCAATAACTGGAAATATCCCGGATCAGATCGTATTTTATCAAAAAATGGATCTGACAGTGCCTTTTGATATAGATTTTCACTTACAGCTATAGCTTTTTGTAATTGGATCATCGCCACTTCTTTTTGACCAGTTTCCATCGCAATCATTGCTAGCCCATAAAAGCCATAACCGTAATCACGTTGGGCTATTACAGACTCTTCAAAGGCTAAATTTGCTTTTACGTAATCTTTTGCCAGAAATGAAGCTAATCCTTTATTGAATAAATTCTTCGCATCTGAATACGAACTTTCGAACCGTAAAGTCGCCAGTCTATAATCTCCCCTTACTATATCAAGGGCTCCTCTTAGACCTTCATTTATTTTCAAAAAGTGCTCATTTTTTGTCAGTACGGATGCATGTGAAAGTTTTTTATAGGCATCCCAGTATTCTCCTCGAAATAGTAGTATCTGGCCTTGATTATGTAAAATATATGGGCTTGTCTCTAATTTAGCCGCTTGATTTAAAAACCAAGTAGCCTCATCCCAAAGTTTTTCCTTTTCAACAGTATCAAGCGTTTGTTGAGCCTCTTTCATTCGAACTACCGCCAAATTATTGTAAGGCAGAGCACTTCGAAACAGCTCAGTCATCTTAGCATAGATTTCAGCTTTATCTTTCAAACGCGGTGCAAACTCACCTGCTTGAGACCATTCGAATAAGCCGAGATTCTCATCTCCAATCCCTCCATCCAAGACTCTTTTAAGTGCCAAAGTCTGCTTTTGATTCAAACCAGCACGGAGATTGACTTGAACTTCAATTTTTGCTGTGCGAAGCCTTGGAAACAAATTATTCGCTACTTGATCATACCCCACGATACCGTTTAACTGTTTTAGCTGGTAAGAGTATTCTAAGCCGTTCAATAATATTTTATAATATTGATCTTTTTGCTGAATGGATATCTTATCATAATCCCTTAAGAGAAGTCTTAGATCAAACCAATCATTCCACCTTGATTTTACCTCAGTGATACTATCCTTCAGGATGAAACCAGACTTGAGCAAAAAATCGTACACTGACTTGGATCGGCTGTCTCCCAGAGCACTACTTTTTCCCTCACCTACTTCCGGAGATTGGACTCCTGTGATTTTGATGCTTTTGATTGAAGGGTTTTGCGTAATAAATTCACCTAACTCCGCTAGTGTTGTGTAATTTGATCCAGTTAAATTGATCTCCGATGACCCAGTTTGAAAAAAGATATTAAAGGTTTCTAGTCTAGATTGGTCAATTGTTGCAACTCCACTTGGAATATAAAGTCCTACATCAGGGATAGGTTCATCAGCAAACACCTGCCCCACTTTGGCCAGTAATGCCGTGGTGATCACCCCTCGTGCTAACTGTTTTTTTTCCTGAGGAATTATGGATGGATTTCCTCCTTGATTGAAATGCAACTCCATTATCGCAAACTCCATCCAAGGTTCATAAGCTATCTTGAAAGATTTCGAGTAACGATAAGCCTCAAAATTCTTTATCAACGAAAACTTACCCAAATCCACCGAATTTTCGCGACTTACAAAATGAAGGCTTACTTGAGGATTTTTCGGTGACATGACTGATTCGATCGGAATAATCCCTGAAACCTCAAATTGAATGGAATCTCTGAAAAACTCAAGCTTCGAAGGACTGACTTTAGAATCTGCCAAAAAATTACTTTTGGCTGTTATTCTTGAACCACAACTAGTTAGGAGGCCGACTAAAAAAAGATTTATTATTTGTTTCTTAATCAATGGAATGGAGATTATTCTTTAGATTGTTTCAATCTTATCAAAATATTAAAATTTAACCAACCTAAATTATGGAAAAGCTAAGATTATTTTTTCAAGAACGTGCCTTTGGTGTTTGTTCAAAAATTGGAGAAAAATTAAACTTCCCGATTGACAGTATACGACTATTTTTCATCTACACTTCGTTTATCACTCTAGGCTCTCCGGTGATTCTATATGTATCGATGGCAATGGTGATGAAAATCAGAACCTATTTTAGAAAGAAAAACAATCCAATTCTTTTTGATTAAAAGGCTGAGAACTTTTTCTTTCTCAAAACTGCCCAATGCCAAATCAGAAATGTTACTGGACTGTTACTTTTTATCTCTTTCCCATTATTTATAGCTAATTGGAATTTTTGAAGGCTGGACTTAATACTTTCAAAATCGGTGTATCCCCTATGAATTGCTTTGGCTAGTTCCTTCTGACCTTTGATCCGGTAGCTCAGAATTGCAAGATGCTCAAACAAATATTTGACCCAATAAATTTTTTTGAAGTTAGTGGCTGATTCATTTTTGTAGATCATGCTTAGACTATTCCGAATATTCAAATACAACTTATGAGGACTAGAGCGCTGCAAAGTACCGCCGCCAAGATGGTAAACCGAAATATGTCCTTTATAGCCAATTTTCCAACCTGATTTTCTCATTCGCCAGCATAAGTCAATTTCCTCCATGTGGGCAAAAAAACCAGCATCAAAACCACCGAATCGATGAAAAACTTCAGATCTAACAATGAAACAAGCACCTGACGCCCAGTCTACGTCTATAGAATCATCATACTGCCCATAATCCTGTTCGATCTGATCCATAATGCGCCCTCTACAGTAAGGATAACCATAGGCATCCACAAAGCCTCCTCCAGCGCCAGCGTAGTCAAACTTGTTTCTAGATGTCCAAGACAAAATCTTTGGTTGAATCGCAGCATAATCCGGCATAACTTCTAAAGCCTGAACCAACTCGCTATCCCAATTCTTGGTCACTTCAATATCAGAATTCAATAAGATGTGGAAATCGTAATCATCTCTAAGCTGATCCAGTCCCCAATTGTAGCCGCCGGCATAGCCGAGATTTTGACTTGATTTTAAAACATGAATTTGTGGAAATCTTTCTTCCAAAAAGGAGATAGAATCATCCGAACTATTATTATCAATCACCCAGATATCAAAATGGCTATTTGCTATCACTGAAGGCAGGAAAGTTGCGAACATCTCTCGCCCATTGTAATTCAATATGACGATCGCAGCCGAACTCATCCAAACATGCTGCCCAGATCCATACCCGGTATGTTTGGTATCATCCCGTCGGTAGCAGCTTTCATTTCGGTTTTGATCTTTTGTTCAATTGCTAGCATAGCAATATTTGTTGCCGCCACCACCAAGTCACTCAGCATTTCTTTATCTTTTGGAGAAAGTATACTCTCATCCATATCAATAGTCAGCACT
>JBDNIP010000432.1:0-1331 GCA_041688245.1 Algoriphagus sp. | reverse complement strand
GGCTTTTTTCACGCCATTTTTTGTTTTTTCTTGGCAAAAAACAATCAAACTCTTTCAAAAAGACTCTTTTCGAGTCTTATTCTACTCCTATTTTGCTGTATTTATCGGTTTGGACGCAAATATCCCCGGAGACCTGTACAAGTTGTAGGCAATCGCCTCCATCAGATTCTGGGTATGCATTTTTAGAATCCCCTGTATCGGGCACCGGTGGAATGAAACCATCTGGTTATACCTCCAAATATCCGCTCTACCTTAAATCTTGTTTTACCGATCGGCCTGTTCCTGAGTTTTTCGCGCGCGGTTAAGGGTTGTCCTTTTTTGGCTTTATGGAGGATGCTACTTTTTAATTTTCTGCGCTTTATTACTTTTTCGTTGTTGGCAGATCGGTAGCCCTTGTCTCCATAGACATGGATGTGTTCCGGCAGATCTGCGGTGGACACTGTTCCAGATTGGCTACCTCATTCACATTTGCCGGAGTGGTAAGCACTCCTAGCACCAAGCTTTCTGTATCGGTCACCTGGTGTTTCTTGTAGCCATACCGCGTTTTCCCCGCTTTCTTTATCCATCTGGCTTCGCTGTCCACACCGGGATGTTCCTTTTTGATGAGTACCTGCGCCAGCTGTTCGTTCTGCTGCTCTTCTGGGGCTCTTTATCAGGGCATACAACGGAAATCCTTACCCAAACCGATGGTGTTCTGCCGCATCTGCCAGGCTAAAACCTGAAATGGCAAATTGGGAAGCGAAGCAGAAGCTCGGTCCACAAACTGGCTATAATGCTATCAAAGACGAAAGCGTGATGACGTGGCCAAATCCTTAAATTTTCATGAAATCTATCAATACCCTGATCTACAAAATACTACCCTTGGTAGTGATATCGAGATGATAGTCGATATCACTCAATTCAAAATCCAGATCGAAACCCAGCCTGATCACACCCGCAGAATTAATAGGATAAAAAACTTGAGATTTTCTCAAACTAGTAAGATGCACCATGAGCTTCCTAGCTTCAGCTTTTGAGACCTCCGCTTCAAAAAGCTGGATTTTTTTCATCTTCCGGAAAATGCATCTCAAAAATGCTTGAGACTAAATCAATCGATAAAAGTGTCTGCCTTTTTTTCTGGAGTGTCTAAGCGAGATCAAACTCAATTTCATGCATATCAACAGTAACGAGCATCAATTTTGTGGCTGTACAATAGCATTTTGATTTGAAGAAAGTCAAAACCCCATGCTGACAGCTAATACAGCTCAGAGTCAAATTTATAATGTCAAGAATAAATAAATCCAATCTTTGAACTGAGTAGGAAGGCAAACAGTTGTATAGACATTGAATTT
>JBDNIP010000431.1:0-1865 GCA_041688245.1 Algoriphagus sp. | reverse complement strand
TGAGCCATTGTCAATTTCTGTCTTGGCGTGAATGATGTCTCAGTATAAGATTAATTGATGTTCAATCAATTACCCCTGATTAAATGCTGATTTTTCAGGGTCTAAAAGTAGAATTAATGGCAATTGGTATGTATGGAGTGGTAATAAAAATGGCCAAGCCAATGGGGGACCAGCGCAAGTAGTTGCCGTTTGGAAATATGTGGTAGCTCGATTTAAGGCAAAATACGCAAACAATGTAAAATGGGTTTGGACACCAAATGGCCCTTCCATAGATCGGTCTGAGGCTGAGTGGAACAAGGTGTCAAATTATTGGCCTGGAGATGAGTATGTAGATTGGATCGGCTTAGATGCTTACAATTTTTACCCTTGAGATCCTTGGGGAAGCGAGCGCCGCTCAGAGATTTTGACGCTTGTTTTCGACAACTTTACGATGACTGTGCAGTATTTGGTAGACCAACCGATGATGATTGCATAATTTGGTTCTAGCGAGTTCCAGTTTGAAGGTTTGGACAAAGCAGCTTATATCATAGATGCCTTTGATAAAATCAAAACCGACCACCCTAGGGTAAAAATAGTCACTTGGTTTAATGTAAATAAAGAGCTCGACTGGAGAGTGAATTTGTCTCCCAAGGCACTGGAAGCATTTAAGGTAGCGATGAAAGACCTCTATTACACTGGTTCACCAAGCAATTAATCTACCTCTACTTTTGAACTTTTGTTGCTCGGGTCTTTGAATTGAGCGAGAGTACGTGCGGCAACAAAAATAGAAATAACGGTTAGGCCATATGAATATCACTACTGATAGATTGAAGAGTTTTTAGATTTTAGGATTACCAATTTTTATCTTACCCTTGTGCCAAAAATGATTGAATCATTTCTGCTCGGGGATACTATTCGGTGTGTAATTTTTTATAGGAAATAAAAAATGCTTTATCTGCATCTATATTAAAATTGGCTATTTTCTGTTGTTTCAAATCGTGTGTAAAATGGCTAATTCTCTCTTTCACCTAATACTCCAAGATGAAGAGTAGCAAAAGTTGAATTCGAAGAGCTATTGGTTTAGCTTCAAAATGCTGATATTCCCTTACTAAGGTAACGCTATTTATAAGTATCCGGAGTAATGTCAGTCATCCTATTTTATTTGATTTTCCAGATGCCTTTTTGCCCAAGGCAGGATAAGTCGATATGGGTCTTCTTGTCAGTGTGATCTCCATTGGCATTAGCAAGTTAGGTTTTGCGTTGGTCTTTTATTAGTGGAGAAATGGATACAGATAAATCCAAAAATGATTTTGGCCACTTTAAAGAACAAAACAGAATATGATTATCCGCAATGATACCAGTGAAGGGATGAAGGCGTTATAAAATTTGGTAAAACTTGATCTTAGTTAAGAATTGAAAATCTCGTCTTTAAGTGGCTCTGAAGGAGCTAAACTATTCTCTTCCCTGTACGCAGTGCAGGGAAGAGAATAAATTACTGCCCTGTAGCCCTGAAAGGGAGAAACTGTGAAGTTCCGCTCGTTCAGGGCTACTTTCCTGTTCTATATGCTCTACCCCCGTCCCGTATAGCTATCGGGGCCGAGGGTTCCACCTCGGCGGACAAGTATGAATTGTTTCAATCCTTCGGATCTATTTTTGACGGAACTAAAACCATGCAGCTAGAATTCCTAAGAAAATTAGGCTGCTGGTGTAATTGCGAATACACATAAAACAGAATAAAGAAAGAGCCCTAATTTTTTTTGTGAAATAGAAAAGTGGATATTAGAAATACTACATAGAAAAGCCACCGGTTGGATCGAAAGACCAGAGATTTTTTTTTAAAATTAACAACTAGTAAACATTATCACGAATTTTTTTAGATAGCTGTT
>JBDNIP010000430.1:0-9811 GCA_041688245.1 Algoriphagus sp. | reverse complement strand
TGCTTGACAAGCTAAAAAAAAGCCGCGATCATACTGATTGCGGCTTTTTTTATTTTTACACTAGCTTAGAACTTAAAGCTCAGTCTTAATTAAGTTAAGTGCAGAACCAGCTTTGAACCATTCAATTTGACCTTCATTATAAGTATGATTCACAAAAATAGCATCAGAAGACCCATCAGCATGGTTGAACACTACTCGAAGCTGTTTTCCAGCAGCAAAGGAAGTTAGATCAAGGATATCGATTGTATCATCCTCTTGAATCAAATCATAATCTGCAGGATTATTAAAAGTCAATCCAAGCATTCCCTGCTTTTTCAAATTAGTCTCATGAATTCTGGCAAATGACTTAACTAAAATCGCACGAACACCAAGGAACCTAGGCTCCATTGCTGCATGCTCTCGTGAAGATCCTTCGCCATAATTTTCATCACCAACAACGATTGATCCGATTCCTTTGGCTTTATAGTCACGTTGTGTAGCTGGTACCTCACCATAGCTTCCGCTGAGCTGGTTTTTTACCGAGTTGGTTTTATCATTGAATTCATTTACTGCTCCAATCAGCATATTATTGGAGATATTGTCTAAGTGACCTCTGTATCTTAACCATGGTCCAGCCATAGAAATATGGTCAGTAGTACATTTCCCTTTTGCTTTGATCAATAGCTTCAGGCCTGTTAAGTCCGTGCCTTCCCAAGATTTAAAAGATTCCAAGAGCTGCAAACGATCCGAAGTTGGACTTACAGAGATGCTCACCTGTGATCCATCTTCTGCTGGCGCTTGGAATCCTGCATCTTTTACTGCAAACCCCAAAGGAGGCAGTTCCAGTCCAGTTGGCTCTTCCAACTTCACTTGCTGACCTTCTGCGTTGGTAAGCAAATCTGTCAAGGGATTAAAAGTAAGATCCCCAGCAATAGCCAAAGCTGTTACAATTTCGGGAGAAGCTACGAAAGCATGGGTATTTGGATTTCCATCGGCACGCTTCGCAAAGTTTCTGTTGAATGAAGTGATAATCGAGTTTCTCTCTTGCTTATCTGCGCCATGTCGTGCCCACTGTCCAATACATGGTCCACAAGCGTTTGCTAATACCACACCACCCATTTTCCCAAATGTATCAAGGAAGCCATCTCGGTCCACTGTAAATCTCACCTGCTCGGAACCCGGGGTAATTGTATACTCAGATTTTGCAACAAGCTTCTTATCTACAGCCTGCCGGGCAAGTGATGCAGCTCTTGAAATATCCTCATATGATGAGTTAGTACAAGATCCAATCAGGCCAACTTCAAGTTTTGCAGGCCAACCATTTTCTCTCACTGCGGCAGCAAACTTAGAAATCGGCCAAGCCAAATCTGGTGTAAATGGTCCATTTACATGTGGCTCAAGTTCAGAAAGATTTATTTCAATTACCTGATCAAAATAGTTCTCAGGGTTTGTATATACTGCGTCGTCGCCGGTAAGATGTGCTGCGATTCCATCAGCTAATTCGGCGATGTCTGCCCTGTCAGTTACTCTGAGATAAGCAGCTGATTTCTCATCGTATCCAAAAATTGATGTCGTAGCGCCAATCTCCGCACCCATATTACAGATAGTGCCTTTTCCTGTTGCCGATAGTGATCTTGCCCCCTCACCAAAGTATTCAACGATAGCACCTGTTCCACCCTTTACGGTTAGGATTCCGGCAACTTTCAAAATGACATCCTTTGCAGCAGTCCAACCTGACATTTTTCCAGTCAACTTAACACCTATCAATTTTGGAAATTTGAGTTCCCATGGAAGTCCAGCCATTACATCACAAGCATCAGCTCCACCGACACCAATTGCTACCATCCCCAAACCGCCGGCATTGGGTGTATGAGAATCTGTTCCAATCATCATTCCGCCAGGGAACGCATAATTTTCTAAAACTACTTGGTGAATAATACCTGCTCCAGGCTTCCAAAAACCAATACCATATTTATCAGATACAGAAGAAAGGAAGTCATAAACTTCTTTATTCTTATCATTTGCTTTAGCCAAATCAGTCGCTGCCCCAACTTCAGCTTGAATCAAGTGATCGCAGTGCACTGTAGAGGGCACTGCAACCTGATTTTTTCCAGCTTGCATGAATTGTAAAAGTGCCATCTGAGCAGTAGCGTCTTGCATAGCCACTCGATCTGGTTGAAACTCAACGTAAGATTTACCGCGTTCGCAAGCCTGAGTGGCATCTCCTTCGGTAAGGTGAGCATAAAGAATTTTCTCTGTCAAAGTAAGTGGTTTGCCAACAATTTTTCTGGCTGCTTCGATCCGCTTTGGATATCTCGCATATACCTCTCTGATCATATTAATATCAAAAGCCATTGTACAGGGATTTTTAGTTAGGTAAAAGATTCTTTTTCTTAGGTAATGCTAAGATAGCGAGTTAGGCTTATAATTAGTAACCATACATCTTGATCGGAGCGCACTTTGTCCTAATTTAAAATGATTTTATACTCCTATTCTTAAAAAAATAGAAAAATACTTAGACTCAAAAAAGTAATTCCAGCAACGAACAACCAAAAGCAATACTTGAACAGCGACCTAGCTGAAACTCCGGTAATAGCTAGAAGCGGAAGTGCCCAAAAAGGCTGGAGCAGATTACTAATCTGATCTCCATAGGAAAAAAGCATAACCATTTTTCCCAGTGGCAAATTCAAGGAAAGTGCGGTTTCTGCTAAAATTGGACCTTGGATCGCCCATTGACCTCCTCCCGACGGAATCAACAGATTAACCAACGCTGCAGAACCTAGTGCGAAATATGGAATCATTTCTACCGGCGTGGAGGTAAGTACAAATGCAGATGCCTTTAAAATCAATCCGGAACTTGTCATTATTCCAAGAATCCCAGCATAAAAAGGGAATTGAATAAAAATATCAACCGAACTTTTGATCCCTGATCCAACTGCCTCTGTAAATTGATCCAGTGCTCTATATGCGATTATTGCAAATCCGAATAATATAAATATCACAAAATTCAAATTAACCACAGCCCAAACTGAGTCTGCGTTGAAAGCTGTAACTAGGCATAAAATCAAAATGATAAGACCCACGAAAGAACCTGACCCCCAGATAGATCCCGGAGAAATTGGCTGCAATGGATTTGCCTTAAGAACCATATAGTTTGATTTATCTATAATAGAAAACAATAGCAACACCGCTAAAAAAACAACCACTAATCCACCAGTGACAAAAATATTAAAACCGCTAAAAATAGTTTCTGAAACAGGAATTACACCTAAACTATTGACTAGGAAATGATCGGTTTCCGCAACTTTTAGAGGAGCGGAACCAGAAAGTCCTCCATGCCAGACAGCCATCCCCAAATATCCTGCTGAGGCCAACAATACTGGATTAGACGGAAGCCGCTGCTCCTCTAATGAGATGGCCATAAATCTCGCTAAAACCGCACCTACTATTAAACCAAAACCCCAATTAATCAACCCGCTCAAACAAGTAATCAGCGCAGTAAGAAAAACAGCTTGAAGTTGGTTTTTAGGAACATGGGCGATCCGTTTTAATACAGCATGAACAGGCTTGAATACCGCCAAACAGTATCCGAAAACCAAAACCATCATCATTTGTAAGGTGAAATCCAATAACCCAAAAAAGCCTAATCTCCAATACTGAAGACTCGTGACAATCCTTTCTAAAAGCGAATATTCCTTACTGTTTCCTGATAGAACACTTAAAATCAAACTCGTTAAAGTCACTAGCAATACCAGACCAAAAGGGGAAATATTAAGTTTAATTGAATTTTCTCTTGCCATAGCTAAAAATATTTTTTTTAGTTTCAGAAATTAAAGGTATAATTAGCACAAAATGAGCTGTTAAATGTCTTTAAGCCAAACAGCTAATCGGTGGATTTTCCAATGGATTTGAACGTTAATATCTTTTCGATAACACTAATCTTTTCTGGCTTTCTCGTTGCCTTCCTATCTGTTATTATCGCTCTCAAAATGTACAGGGGCACCAAATGGCTGGCGGTTACAATGATATGTGGATCAATTTGGGGTGTTTTTTATGGATTTGAGTTAGCCTCTAAAGATTTAGATACAATATTATTTTACATAAAAATTCAATATTTAGGGATTTCATTTCTTGCTGCTTCGTGGCTTATTTTTTCTTTCAAATACACCGAAATTGATTTGATTACACAGAAAACAGTGGTTTTTTTCACTTTATTAATCCCTGTAATTACATATACTTTAGTTGTCACCAATGACTACCACCGCCTCATTTATGAATCATATGAATTAGTTACATTTGGCACAATCACAGGTTTTAAAGCCAAAGTAGGCCTGTGGTACTTTGTCCACGTGATCTACTCATACCTTGCCTTCGGATTGGGAAATTTTATCATTTGGAAACGCTTTCGTTACTCAGGTCAGACATTTAAGACTCAAACTCAATTACTATTTATTGCGGGGTTATTCCCAATCGGATTCAATGCTCTCTATCAATTTGGAATCTACAGTCCTTTGGAAATAATCGACTTAACACCCTATGCTTTTTTATTTACTTATTTGATAATTGGAATTGCTATCCTTCGCTATCATTTGTTTAGCATTAAACCAATTGCAAAAGATATAATTTTTAACGCGATAACAAAGGGTGTATTAGTTTTAGATAGAAAGCATAATATCGTGGATTTCAATCCTGCCATACACATTTTTTTCGATGATCAGGAATCAATCAGCATTGGAGTAAATGCAAAGATGACCTTTAGACCTTATCCAGAGCTCTTAAATATATTAGATGATCTAACAAAACAGGAGCTAAATATAAGCAGCGGTCATGGGGATGACCAACGAGTAGTCAAGGTCGCCATCATTCCATTAGAAGAAAAAAGGAGTACACAAAAAGGGACAATAATTCTTTTCGAAGAAATCACTGAAGAAGTTAAGATCAAGGAATTATTGATCGCACAAAAAAACGAATTAGAGCAACTCAATAATTTGAAGGATAAGTATTTTGGTATTATCTCTCATGATTTGAAGGGCCCAATCTTTGGTATCAAGGCATTGATCCACCATACCCAGACTGGTTTAATTTCAAATGAAGAATTCATTGAATTACTTCCCGAAATGTCCAAAAATATGGATAATGTCTCCCAACTTCTTGAAAGCCTACTTACTTGGACCAGTTTGCAGTTTCTCGGGGAGCAAGTAATTCTGGAATCCTTTGACGTAAGGATAGCTCTGATCCGTCAGCAGCAACTTCTTAGTCGAATGGCAAATGAGAAAAATATAGCTATATTAGTTGATGTTCCTGAATCAGAATTCAATGTTTTAGCTGATAAGAACATGGTAGATTTAATTTTAAGAAATTTGGTTAACAACGCCGTGAAATTCTCCAAGCCATCCAGTGAAATAAAGCTTAGCGCGGAAGTTACAGAGGACTATATCAAAATATGTGTTGAGGACTCTGGAAAAGGAATATCGACTGAAGACATCAAAAAAATAACAGATGGCATATCATTTAGCACAAAAGGATACAACAATGAAAATGGTACTGGCCTTGGTTTAATATTAGTACGGGAATACACAAAAAAGAATTTTGGAAAATTGCATATCGAATCTATAATAAACGTGGGTTCCAAATTTTATATCTACCTACAGTCAGCAGTTTAATGTTGCACTTAAACCAGTTGAACTAAAAATTTTAAAGTATCAACCCCATCAGCATAATCCCAAGGATTAGGCCGTTGAGTTGTCCCAAAAGGTATTGAGTTAGGGAATTTGGCGTCTTTTGAGACAATACATTGAATTTTAGACTCATTTGACGCAATTAATTCTTTTAGTTGCTCCTCATCTGAGTAGCACTCAAAAAATAAAACCGCTATTGGAGAAACCAGGTTCTCCGACTTTTGAAGAATTAAAAAACCGTTGTCTAGGTGATTTTCCCTGTTGACAAGTAATATTGATTTATTATAATCATAGTTATTATTGTACTTATGATGTAGGGCCGTTGATTCGTAAACTTGGATTACCCCTAAAAATTCTTGTAACTGAAGTTCGTCTTTAATATAAATTTTCGACACGTTTCTGCAGCCCAAACCAAAGTATTGGAAAATATCATTCCCGACTTTTAGGTAATCATTGGCAGTCTCATCACCCGAAAATACAGCAACAGAAGTTCTATTCTGACGAATAATATGAGGGTATTTCCCAAAATAATAATTGAAATATCTTGCGGAATTACTACTTCCAGTAGCTATGTAGCCATCTCTGTTTTTAAGCATTTCCACAATCTCGATCCGTGATGAAAACCGGGAATCAATTTGAATCAACTGGGAAATTATCCAGTTCATTAAAACGGTATCTGAAGAGCTTAGCTTTACTGAAGCAATGTGTCCTGCCAAAAGGACACACAATAAGTCATGGAACCCTACGGCCGGAATATTTCCTGCCATCATAAGACCAATTCTGAGATTTGTGATTTCCGTGCTTATGGTATAATTTTTCAACCATTGCTCAATTTTTTCGGGCTGAAGTATTACACATATTCCGGCTAGTGCATTATTTATGGATTCACCGGTAAACCAATTATTGACATTTTTAGCATTCCATTGAAGTTCCTCCAACTCTGCTGCATTTAATTCTTTGATTCGTTTTCCCAATTCTACAAAGGCAGCAATTCTATCTACTATTCTCATTTGCAAGTTAATTTCTCTCACAAACTTACTTTTTTTGGGTTGAGATACCTCAGAATTAAATTAAATTAGTTAGTGCAACAACTTTTTTATTGCCTGTCAGTTTCAAGGTTACTACTTTTGACTAATAAAAAAATAAAGTTATGGCTATAATGATCACTGATGAATGCATCAACTGTGGTGCATGCGAACCAGAATGTCCAAATACTGCAATCTACGAAGGTGGTATCGAGTGGACTTGGAGCGGAGGAACTAATTTAAAAGAAGTTACACTTCCGGACGGATCCGTAATTGAAGGCAAAGACAAGCAAGAGCCAGTTTCGGATGAGTTCTATTACATTGTCACAGATAAATGTACGGAATGTAATGGTTTTCATGAAGAACCGCAGTGCGCGGCGGTTTGTCCGGTTGATTGTTGTGTGGATGACCCTGACCATCGCGAAACAGAGTCTGATTTGTTGGCGAAGAAGGCATTTATGCACGAATAACCTTAAGATTAGTTTAAATAAATTTATACATATTCATTGCTTATAATTAGTAGCTTGTACTTAAATATTGGTAGCTCCTTTAAAGAAATTGGAACGTTTCATTGAATTGTATATGCGAATTGTTTTATATTAGTCCATATTAATTCAGCCTCGTACCAAAAAATTTAAAGCACCGTGGAAGATAATAAAACCTACGACAGAGAAGAAATCTTCTCAAAAAAAGTAAAAGCAGGAAAAAGAACTTATTTTTTTGATGTCAAATCTACTCGAGCAAATGATTTTTATTTGACGATTACAGAAAGTAAGAGGAAGATGAACGGAGACAACTACACATATGAAAAGCATAAGATCTTTCTATACAAAGAAGATTTCTTCAAGTTTGTTGAAGCATTGAGCCAAACGGTGGACCATGTTAAGAATGACCTCCTACCGGATGTTGACTTTAGCCGATACGAAAAAGAAGCGGTTAATGAAGAAATAAATTCCGATATAAAATGGGAATAAAAAGTGTAATTGATAAAAGTCTGATGCTCATGTCAAAGATGTAGTAAGTTTAAAAGGGGCATAAATGCCTCTTTTAATTTGAATAAGCAATGCAGCGATCGTTCAGTTACCTCATTCTATTTATTGCACTTTTCCTACTATTTAGCTGGTACTTTTCCAATATTACCCTATATATTGTAGCTTCTTTAATCTTAGCAGCGTTACTCCGTCCTCTTACCAACAGGCTGCACGATTTCCATATCCTTGGTCAACATATCCCGAGGTGGGCTGCAATATTACTTTCATATAGCTCGATCGTACTATTATTCGTGTCGCTGAGTTTTCTTTTTTATCCATTGATTAATAATCAAATTGAGATTTTAAGTGGACTCGATCTAGAAGGTATTTATGATACTGTAAAGCAACCGGTTTCTAAATTGGAGTACTTTCTCTTTCAATATGAGCTTATGGATGGTAAGCCGGGAGCTTTGTTCCATGAAATCCAAAATTCTATTGTTGGATCGATAAAAGATTTCGATTTCACCAGTTTCATTGGAGGAGTGATCAATACCACCAGTAGTTTATTTGTCGGCCTATTGGCGATTGCATTTATCAGTTTTTTTTTCCTTTTGGAAAATGGACTATTAAGAAGAAACTTTTTAAATTTAATCCCCAATCCTTATTTTGAACTTTCAGTTGCCACATTCGCAAAAGTTGAAAAACTTTTGTCCAACTATCTTTCTGGACTTTTAATCCAAATACTTACTATTTTTTCTTTTGCGAGCTTGGGTCTAAGCATTTTAGGAGTTGAATACTCGCTAACGATTGCACTTTTTGCAGCCATAGCAAACCTTATTCCTTATGCTGGGCCTCTTTTAGGCGCTAGTTTTGGAATAGTTGTCGGGATTTCAACAGGTAATTTTGACACAGACTTAGGTCTTGATTATCTAATATTTAAAATATTGTCTGTTTTTTCAATTGTTCAAGTCATAGATAATATCTTGATTCAGCCATTGATTTTCTCTAAATCAGTAAAAGCTCATCCACTTGAAATTTTTGTTGTTATATTTGCCGGGGCAAAATTAGCTGGCGTAGTCGGGATGATCTTTGCAATTCCAGTTTATACCATTTTTAGAGTTTCGATTATCGAATTCTACAAAGGGTATAAATCATATAGAATATTTAAAACATAAACAGCAGTTAAATGGCCTTACAGTGTGGCATAGTTGGTCTTCCAAACGTTGGAAAGTCCACCTTGTTCAATTCGCTCTCAAGCGCAAAAGCAGAAGCAGCAAATTTCCCTTTTTGTACTATCGAACCTAACGTAGGTGTCGTGATAGTCCCTGATCCACGGCTTAAAATGCTCGAGTCTCTAGTGAATCCTCAACGAGTCCTACCTACTGTTATAGAGTTTGTAGATATTGCCGGGCTGGTGAAAGGGGCTAGTAACGGAGAAGGTCTTGGAAATAAGTTTCTTGCCAATATCAGAGAAGTGGATGCTATAGTGCACGTAGTTCGTTGTTTTGAAGATGAAAATATAGTCCACGTGGCGGGGAGTATTGATCCAGTTTTTGATAAGGAAGTTATCGATACTGAACTCCAATTAAAAGATTTGGAGTCCATAGAAAAAAAAATCCAAAAGTCTGAAAAAATTGCTAAGTCCGGAGATGCTAAAGCAAGGAAAGAACTTGAAACTTTATTGATTTTCAAATCTGCATTGACAGAAGGAAAAAATGCCAGATCTGTAGCGATAGAAAGAGAAGACTTAGAAGCAGTTCGGGATTTGCATTTATTGACTATAAAACCTGTACTGTATGTAGCAAATGTAGACGAAGCTGGTCTTGCAAACGGAAACAAATTCGTAGATCAATTGAGAGCGGCAGTAAAAGAAGAGCATGCCGAAGTAATTATACTTTGTGCAGCAATAGAGGCGCAAATTGCTGAATTTGATGATCTCGAAGAAAAAGAAATGTTCCTTAACGAATATGGATTAAAGGAAAGCGGAGTGAACAAATTGATTTCTGCTGCATACGCTTTACTTCATCTTATCACATATTTCACAGCCGGTCCACAGGAAGTTCGCGCATGGACAATTAAGAAAGGTTACAAAGCTCCACAAGCAGCGGGAGTAATTCACACAGATTTTGAGCGTGGTTTTATTAAGGCTGAGGTAATT
>JBDNIP010000429.1:0-7139 GCA_041688245.1 Algoriphagus sp. | reverse complement strand
TAGGGTATCACTTCTCGGACCAAGACCCACAATTTAAAGGGATTGACAGCAAAATCTTATTGGCTGAAGTTGTAAAACTCATCCGATCAAATGGATACGAAATTGGGAATATTGATTCTACTATTTGTTTACAACTCCCAAAAATTAATCCGCACATTCCAACTATGAAAACTTGCCTAGCCAAGGTCATGAATATTTCAGAAGGTGACATTTCTATCAAAGCAACCACTACAGAGCAGCTCGGATTTATCGGAAGAAAAGAAGGAATCTCGGCCTATTGTAATACATTAATATACCAAATATGAGTACAGGATTAAAACTCATCGTCACTGAAGATGGATCGCATTCTATTTATCATGAGGGATTGAAGGAAACCTACCATAGTGCCCAAGGTGCATTCAAAGAATCGATTCATGTCTTTATGCTGTATGGGTTGGATTCTTGGTTGATGGCAAATCCTCGGAAAAAACCAATCCGAGTGTTCGAAGTTGGTTTTGGTACGGGACTGAATGCTTGGCTGACTTTGGTCTGGGCGGAGCAAAACCAGATTCCAGTACTGTACCACACCATTGAGCCTTTTCCGCTGGATGATGAAATCTATTCTCAACTGAATTATGGTGATATAGATGATGGTATTTTTCATTATAAAGCCTATCTAAAGCGATTACATAAGGCTTCTTGGAATGAGGGTGTAGTCATGTCCGAGTATTTTAATATGAAAAAAGAGCAAACGACCTTGGAAGAAGTGAAGCTATATCCTACAGATATAGTCTTTTACGATGCATTTTCCCCTTCCAAACAGCCTGAACTTTGGACTAAAGAAATTTTAAAAAAAGTGACCGCGCAGCTCAATCCAGGAGGAGTTTTAACGACTTACTGTGCGCAAGGAGAATTGAAGAAAAATTTAGCTGAAATTGGACTTGAAGTAGAAACTCTTCCTGGCCCCCCAGGCAAAAAGGAAATGACCAGAGCTTGGAAGCGTTAAATTTTTGGTGGCATAAGATTGGGTGGGATTGCTCATCACGATTCTGTCCTGATCAAACTTCAAAAACCTAAAATTCAGAATATGTTGACCCTTGTTTTACTTCTTTTTTCACTTTTTAACCCTCAAATTCCTGAAGCTGGAGATGCAAAACTCCAACTGATGATTCAAGAGCGTGATCAGCTTCAAGCGCAATGGAAAAATTCTGAGTCTCAAAAATCTGGAATCTTCGGAAATCGGACCAAAAAAGACATGATTAAGACCAATGAATGGCTGGAACGAATCCTTGCGAAGGATAATCAAATCATGGAAGAACTCCGAATGATCGGATCGATTGAGTCTTCGGTATTGGGTCAAGAAAAGAAAGATTACCAAACCATTTCTTTCCGTCTAGAGAATCAGCTCCAAACTTTAAAAAGGGTAATCCTGGAAAAGGACAAAGAAATCGAATCAATAATTGCTGGACAACGGACTTTTGAATGGACTACTTTCATTTTTCTCGTCGCTTGTATTGGCTCCGGAATTTGGATTTATCGCATCAAAAGATCACTTTAACCGAGCAACCGGAGTTCTTGCACCTTTTGTTTTTTGATCTAAACTCACCAAGATTTCTGTACCTAAAGGCAAAAACATATCCACTCGGGATCCAAATTTGATAAAGCCGAATTCACCACCTTGAACTAGTTTAGAACCTACTGGAGCATACGATTTGATTCTTCGGGCCATGGCTCCTGCAATTTGCCTTAAGAGGATTTTTGTTCCGTTTGAATCCTTGATTACCATTGTAGTTCGCTCATTCTCAGTACTTGATTTAGGATGCCAAGCTACCAAGTATTTCCCCGGGTGATATTTGAAATATTCAACTACCCCCTTAACCGGCGAGCGGTTCACATGGACATCAATCGGAGACATAAAAATCGAAACCTGTATCCGCTTCTCTTTCAAATATTCATTTTCCATCGTTTCTTCGATAACTACCACTTTACCATTTGCCGGAGCAAATATGATCCCGTCCTCATTTGGTAGGGCAATTACCGGATTTCTAAAAAATTGAAGAATAATCAAGTAAAAGATTATACTTCCAATCAACACTGTATTTGCCAAGATTTCAGCATCTGGCAAAAAGTAATAGATCAAATAATTGATCCCTGCCAATGCAATTAGCAGCCAAAATAATAACGTTCGTCCCTCGCGGTGTATAGTCATAGTCTTCATAACAAAAAAGGCGTGGCAATAGTGTCCACGCCTCAAAGATAAATCAAACTTTTGAGAGAATCGACCTAAAAACCTCCTCGATAGGTATAGGTTTTCGCCACTTTGTCAATTGCAACGATATAAGCCGCGATCCTCATTGGTACGTCATACTTTTTAGAGGCTTCATAGACATGATCAAAAGCATCTTTCATGATCCGATCGGATCTTCTATTTACGCGATCAGCAGTCCATTTATATCCCAATCGGTTCTGTACCCATTCGAAATACGAAACGGTAACTCCTCCAGCATTTGCCAGAATATCGGGCACCGCCATGATTCCTTTCTCATTGATGATCGCATCTGCTTTGGCAGAAGTGGGACCATTGGCACCTTCCACGATCAGCTTAGCTTTGATATCATTCGCATTGTGTACAGTAATGACGTCTTCTACAGCAGCTGGCACTAACACATCTACCTCAAGGGTTAACAAGTCCATTGCATTTTCCAGTCTATCCCCACCTGTGTATCCCTCTAAGTTTCCATTATTGGAATCCCGGTAGGCTACCGCCTCTGTGATATTTATTCCATTTTCATTGTAGAAAGCTCCAGTGTGATCGGATATCGCAACAATCTTCAAGCCTCGCTCCTCCAAAAGAAGCGCTGCCCAAGACCCAACATTACCAAATCCCTGCACTGCACAGGTCGCTTGAAAAGGATTAATTTTTAATTTTTGCATTGCAGCAAGTGCAGACACCATTACGCCACGACCAGTTGCTTCAGTGCGTCCAAGAGAACCGCCCAATACCAGTGGTTTTCCCGTGACTACTGAATTCACCGTCATGCCATGCGCCTTGGAGTACTCATCCATCAGCCAAGCCATCTCCCTGGGTCCTGTACCCATATCTGGAGCTGGGATATCTTTGTCTGGACCAAATACATCGATCAATGCTAACGTATAAGCTCGCATTAGCCGCTCAATCTCTCCTTTTGACATTTCGCGAGGATTACATCTCACACCACCTTTACCACCTCCGAAAGGGATGTCAACTACTGCACACTTCCAAGTCATCCATGCTGCTAATGCTCGGACTTCGTCAATGTGCACGTCTGGCGCAAAACGGATTCCCCCTTTTGCCGGGCCTAAAATATTTGAATGAATTACTCGAATTCCCTCAAACACCTGAATTTTTCCACTATCCATAGTGATAGGAAGAGACACGATTACTTGCTTGGCAGGATTCTTCAACACATTGTAGATCTCGTCAGAGAGTCCCAGCTTTTCAGCTGCAATGTTGAATCTCTCCATCATTGACTCTAATGGATTTTCTTTATCCTTGATTGGAGCCGGTTCAATGTAAGCCATATTGGGTTTAGATTTAGTTAATCAAATGCTATACAATATTAATCAGATTTTTAATCTCAGCGGCTTAGAATTAGAAGATTTTCAAAAATGCGGTAATAAATGGGGCTGATAATAACAATCCGTCAAATCGGTCCATAAATCCTCCGTGTCCAGGAAGTCTATTTCCGGAATCCTTGATTTCGATGGATCGCTTAAATAGGGATTCAATCAAGTCTCCATACGTACCAGCTATGATAATGATGCCTGCGATTACCAACCATTTCCAATCTGCTATCGTATGAAAATATTTCGCTATTACAAAGGCTACTGCGATGGCAGAAAAAGCTCCCCCTAAAAAGCCCTCCCAAGACTTTTTGGGAGACACTCGCTCAAACAATTTGGTTTTACCAAACCGCGTACCTGCAAAATATGCACCTGTATCAGTTGCCCAAAGAATTAAGAGACAACCGATTAAAATTTCATACTTGTAGACACCATCGACCGAAAAAACGGCCAAATTCAACAAAGAGAAAGGAACAGCTACGTAGAATATTCCTAGAAACGTGAACGCAATACCTGTAAAAGGCTTTTTATCAGATTTTCGATAAAGTTTGATAAAAAAGGTCAGAGAAACAATCGGAAAAATCATGTATAAATATTCCATTGGTAGATGTTCCTTTTCCACCATAAAGGTCAGAGAGAAAATCATCAGACCAAGAAAGGTCCCAAAACTTTTCAAGGGAAGCATACCATCCAAACCGCTTAGCTTATAGAATTCCATTTGAGAAAACCCCAAAATACCAGCAAAAACCAAAAAGTAAGTCCATTCCGAATAAATAGTTCCTCCTACTACGATCAACCCTCCAATTACGGCAGTGATCGCGCGCTGACCTAAATTGCTGTAGTTGTTAATATTAAAACGTGATCTCATTCTGGACGATAGTTGCTGCTGAAATTGAATCATCACGCTGAACGAGGACGTGATAGGTGCCAAAGATCTGGTAAACTGTCTCCTTTTTATTCAAAACTACAGCTTGGATCCCATGTTCTTCAAGTACACCTTTTACTATTTCGGCTCTCACTTGAGCTTCTGTTTCAAATACTTTTATCCAGTTCTCCATTAGGTCTGTTTATTTTCTTAAAGTAATATATTCCTGCCAAAAGACTCAGCAAGCCAAGTATCGCCGCAGGATAGGACACCGCATCTGTCGACTCCAAATCTATGTCAATCAGTTCTTGATTAACTAGATAAACTAGAATCACGGTAATAGAATTATTTAAAATATGGGCAAAAATAGGGTAAATTAAACAACCGGAATAAAGGTACAAATACCCAAACAGGGCACCTAAAAACACTCGTGGAAGAAATCCATAAAACTGCAAATGAATCGCAGAAAATATGATTGCGGTCAGCCAAACTCCCGCATGTGCAGAACCAGTATAAAGTTTCATTTTGGGCTGAACGACTCCCCTGAAGAATAGCTCCTCACCGACTCCTGCCAATACGCCAATCACCAGAATAGCGGCCAGTAACTCAGGGATCGATTGAAAATCGGTCAAGAATTTAGTCAATTCGAGTAATTGTTCTTCTGTTTCTTTCATCCAAAGTTCCAATCCAGATAGAAACTCTGGAAGTACCAAAAACGAATTCCAGTAAACCAATAGCGCGTTGAAAAGCATTCCTCCAAAAGTAATGAGTATAACCAAGCCAGCTCCGGTCAGGTTGAAACGTGGAAACTGAATCTCCCAATGAAAATCCGCTTTGTCAATAAAACGTGCAATCACATAGGCGGCTAGCCAAAATCCAATTCCAGAGCCAATTCCCTGAATAAAAAAAATGGCCATTCGCCCATTTGGGGTGGAAAAATCACCGGACATTGGCCCCACGATATCTTGGATTGATACTCCAAAAAGATATGGAGTGACTGCAAAAGCTAAAGATTGAAGAATCAACAAAATACCTGTAGCGACTAAGACAACGACTATTAAGGATAAAGGCCAATTCTTTCGCTTGGCAATTTCAGATTGGGTTTCGTATATCTCCATATTTAGGGTAAATTTACGGCATATTTAGAATAACAAGTGGTAAAAATAGGAAAGTTGGAGTTAGGAGAGTTCCCATTGTTGCTTGCACCAATGGAAGATGTAAGTGATCCACCGTTCAGAGCGGTGTGTAAGCAGCATGGTGCAGACTTGATGTACACAGAGTTTATAAGCTCAGAAGGATTGATACGAGATGCCGCCAAGAGTATGGCGAAGCTCGATATTTTCGATTACGAACGCCCAATCGGTATTCAGATTTTTGGAAATGAAATTAATTCAATGCGCGAGGCAGCCGCTATCGTAGAAGAAGCCAAGCCTGATATACTCGATATCAGTTACGGCTGTCCTGTGAATAAGGTCGCCGGTAAAGGAGCGGGAGCGGGAATCCTACTAGACATCGATAAAATGGTCGCGATGACCGCTGAGATAGTCAAGGCAGTCAATATTCCGGTCACAGTAAAAACGCGTCTTGGCTGGGATCAGAACACAATTCGAATTGTCGAGGTAGCAGAACGACTTCAGGATGTGGGAATCCAAGCCATCAGTATACATGCACGTACAAGAGCTCAGATGTATAAAGGCGAAGCTGATTGGTCATACCTAAATCTGGTTAAAGCTAATCCACGTCTTCACATCCCTGTATTTGGAAATGGTGATATTGATTCTCCGGAAAAAGCTTTAGAATATAAAAATAAGTATGATGTCGATGGCATGATGATCGGGCGAGCCTCGATTGGCTATCCTTGGATTTTTGATGAAATCAAACATTTCTTAGCGACTGGAGAAAAATTAGCTGCTCCCGGACTTGATGAACGAGTTGCGGTTGCGAAAAAGCACTTAGACTTCTCTGTCGAGTGGAAAGGCGAGAAGTTGGGAATTCTGGAAATGCGAAGGCACTACACCAATTATTTCAGAGGTATGCCGAATTTCAAACAGTATCGATCCGAAATGGTCACTGCGGAAACTTACGAGCACGTCTGCGAGGTACTGAATCAAGTCTCAGCCGTCTATGCAGATCATGTTTTTTAAATTGATTTTAGCAGAACCTGCTAACATCTCTTTCAATTACTTTCGCCAGAAATCCAGTGCTCACTGCTACAGCTAATATTGATTTATGAATACAAAAAATTCTGATAGTAACTTAGTTAACTGGGGTATTCTCATTATTCTTGCCTTGATTTGGGGCAGTTCATTTATTTTAATAAAACGAGGTCTGGAGATTTTCTCACCAGGGGAAGTAGGAGCTTATAGAATTGTGGCTGCAGCCACTTTTCTACTGCCGCTCTCGCTACCTCGGGTCAAAAATCTAAGTAGCAAACAAATTCAAAATCTAATTCTGGTAGGCCTGGTGGGAAGCTTCATTCCTGCTTTTCTTTTTGCAAAAGCCCAAACCCAACTTAGTAGTTCATTGACCGGTGTGTTAAACGCACTCACTCCGCTATTTGTGGTTCTCGTTGGGGCATTGTTTTTTTCTTCTAAGATCACGCTCCGCAATGGTATCGGTTTGGCAATAGCACTTATTGGAGTAGTCATACTGGTCACTGTCAAGGAAGGTATTGATTTTGGGACATTTTCCG
>JBDNIP010000046.1:0-2081 GCA_041688245.1 Algoriphagus sp. | reverse complement strand
GCGTTTATTCGTGACAGGCTCGAATACTCTTAAATTTTACTTGTATCAGTGATTTATGGTCTTTATATTTTAAATAAAGTATATTAGTCTAGCGTAATACTAAATGTTTTAATCATTGTTCCTTCATTGTGCTTCAGTTTTAATCATTTACCCCTAGACGCGAATTTAACTTGGTCTTGGTTGTTATTTCTAGGAATATCTTTCTAACTAAGGTTAATTTTAAGTTGGGTTATTTTTAATAAATCTATCGTTTGGGGCTTTATATTTCATGGTGGGTGGAATCTTATCGTGACTTTGTCATACTTGGTCTACCTTCATTTCGGAATTTCAAAAGAGCTTGGTGAAGTAATAACCTATAATTTTCATCTTGAATGGCAGAGAACACCTTATTTTTAATTCAAACACTGGTACTTTTAGCCCAAATGATAAGACCTTAATCATTGCGAATATGAATTTACTAAATGTAATTGGATTCGTAGGGCCAGAAATATTAGATTCCATGTTTGTCACTGAACCTTTGGTAAGGTACAATTTTACTTTCCACTCGGAAAATCAAGCAGAACTGGAAGCGAGTTTCGTTAAAGCGTTAGAAATGGATTCATTGTTGATTCATAAAGGGAAAAAGTGATGTTAACCAAGAGTTAGTCTTTCACTACCGCAAGGCTTACCTATTGAAAATCTATCTCATAGTATAGAAAGGTCCTAAATCCCCTTCTTCAAAGAAATCCAGCATTGATTTAAGATCACACAACCTTGAAGGTTTTCATGTACTACATTTTATAATCTCTTGATTCTGTCAGTTCAGATTTAAGAGATTTCTACTTTTAGGAGCGACGGACTCTAAAGTTAGGTCGCAAAAGAGCTTTATTCGTCTTGATAAACTGCCCAAAGGAAGCTAGTATAGCATAGGCTTTTTCTGCAAACCACTTCTTATTTACCTTTCTGATCCACTCCCGTCATTTCCCAATGGGTCAGCGACACTGGAATACTTCCAATGGCATTGATTTGATCGAAGAAATCTTTGAGTTTAAATTCTTCGCCTTTTGCCTCCTTGATCCGAGCATAATCCGCCATCGCATTTTCCAATAAATACTTTCCGGTGATGTAGCTACTTCCATAGCCTGGTTGGCGCATATATAAGTGTTGTTCAAAAAGGAGCAGTTCCTTTTCTGTTTTCATCCAACCTCTTGGTGTATAATTGGAATGAATTCCTCCCGCTTCAATCATCGTCATTTCATTTGCTTGGGCGTAGAGCGAACCCAGTCCTCTTGCCGCTCGCTGCGCAATCATGATGTAAACGAGCTCTCGAGCTCTTGGAGAGTCTTCATATAGTCCGGCATCCATAAATATCTCTTCCAC
This sequence comes from Algoriphagus sp., assembly GCA_041688245.1. Lineage (GTDB taxonomy): Bacteria > Bacteroidota > Bacteroidia > Cytophagales > Cyclobacteriaceae > Algoriphagus. The sequence goes on along the minus strand of JBDNIP010000046.1, from coordinate 722 downwards.
TGCCGTTGCTGTCCCCTCATTTCGAGAGTCCCAGATGTTATAAAGTAAAGGCTCCCTGCGGATCTCACTGGCATGCGGCTCATTGTCCATTCTTGCCAACTCAAACCAGTGGTAGAAATGGGAATACAGGGGGAGCGGATCGATATGCATACCGATGGTGAAGAAGTTCCGCTTTTCCTTTGGAATAAATGTGCCTCTGTGCTCTCGCAAGGCCGGTTCGAAGTATTCCTTAACAGTTACGATTTCATTGTCCCGGAGAAAGTTCATGAACTTGTTAATTGATTTTTCAGTAAGAATTTCAAAATCCTCAGCTGTATTTGCTTCAGCTAGCTCTGGGAGATCCCGATTTCGATGCTCCTCCAATTTCAGCGAGGACCAAGCTCTGGCCAATTCCCGCTTGAGAATCATAACCTCGTCTTCCCAAGTAAGCGGGACTAAGTGAACATTCTGGAGATACCACGTATAATTTTCCTTTCCTATTCCAGACTCTCCGGTTTTTGAAGGAGCTTCCTTTTCTAGCCAGGCTACGAATTCTTCAGTAGCTAAAATGGCTTTTTGAACAGCTTCTACGATTTCATCATCTTCCTGGATTCCTTCCAAATCTAGAATGGTTTTCAGTTCTTCCGCTTGATTTTCAATAGTAGGTATTCCGGCTGCCCAAAGTTCCTTGGCTTTACCGGTTAGGTTGGATTCCGCTTGCTTATTGAGCGCAGGGATGGACT
>JBDNIP010000045.1:0-2296 GCA_041688245.1 Algoriphagus sp. | reverse complement strand
TTCGCTCGGGCTGGGGCGAGTACATCCAGATATTCATCGCTTGCAATTATAACTGTTGCAGTAGTATCATCCAATACATATTTCAATGAAGGAAAAGGGTAGGAGATGCAAAGCGGAACAGCCAAACCTCCAGCCTGCCAAATGGCCCACTGTATGGTCACATAATCAAAACCGGGAGAAACCATGAATGCGACTCTCGCTTCATTTAGATCATTTTCTCCAGCTAAAATATGTTGGGCGATTTGCTGGCTTTTCGAAAGTAATTGACCAAATGTATAAGATCCATTTTTATCAATAACAGCAATTTTGGAAGGGTTTTGATACGCTTTCTGGAAAAGTTGGTTCATTGATTTTGGACGATCTTTTTCAATTTCTCACAAAAATAGGGAATTAAGATTCATCAAAGTAAGATAAAATCAATCTCGTATTTATTTCCCAACAGCAGTAAAAAATCAATTTTGTTACGAATTAGATCATCTCAGCTATTTCAAAAAACTGATGTTATTATTTATCGATATCAAATCGGATAATTATTAATACCAGAAAAAAATCAAACCTTTTTTGGTCTAATTGACTTACAAAATGACCGATAGTCATTATGAAGATAAATAAGCACCAAACCCCGGCAATCCGAAAGCAACAAATCCTACTGGCGGCGGAAATAGTCTTGCTTAAAGATGGCCTGCAGAATTTCACCATCGATCAAGTAATCGCTCATGCACAGATAGCGAAAGGTACTGTCTACAAATACTATAAAACAAAAGATCAACTTCTAGCTGAATTATCCATAAAATCAGTCAGTATGATGTTTGAAGCATTTAAAAAGTCTGTTTTAGATCAAGAATCAAGTATTTCTAAAATCAGAGCAGTGTGCATGGCATGCTATCAATTCTATCGTAATAGCCCCCAATATTACAGCCTGCTGAATTACTTTGAGCAGCACGGAAATGAGGAGGAGCGAGCGGAATATTTGAAAGTAAGTATGGCACTCCAACAATTTATTGAGCAGATCATAGATGAAGGAAAAAAGTCAGGAGAGATCAACCCAGAGCTAGAAACTCGATTTATTGATTACATCATTTGGGCCTGTTGTGTTGGAGTCATTCAGTTTATAGATTCGAAAAAGTCCATCATTCCTAATTTCAAGCAGATTAATCAGGAGAAATTGATTGAAACCTTCTCCCATATTATTACCTCAGGATTATCAAATTGAATACTTTAAACAACTGTGACTAATAGTCATTTTGAAAAAATACCCAACATTTAAATATAAAGACCTTACTACTAATCCTTTTCCCCTTTAATAAATGAAAAAGAACCTTTACCTAACCTATTTACCCTGCCTTTTTCTGGCGCTCCTGATTCAAAGTTGCGGTGGAGAATCCTCGGCAGATGAAGCTTCCGATCAGAAGGCAGAAACCATCGGAGTGATCCAAAGGAGCAAGCTGCAGCTTATGGAAGTCAGCTCAAAAAACAAGCAGGTCGAAGAATTGATCAGTGGGCGAGTGATCGCCAAAAACGAAACACAACTCTTTTCGGAAGTTCAGGGATTGATCCTAGCAAGTTCAATCTCCATAAAGCCAGGAATAAGCTTTAGAAAAGGGCAAACGCTGTTGAGCATTGAATCGGAGGAGTTTCGTCTCAATCTTCAATCTCAGAAAAGTGCCTTTCTAAATACGTTGACTGGCATCATGCCGGATTTAAAGTCCGATTATCCGGATAATTATCCAGAATGGCTTAAGTATTTGGATACCATTGACATCAATCAGTCTTTGGCGGAATTGCCAGCTACGAAGTCCAAAGGCGAGAAATTTTTCGTGACTTCTCGTGGTATATATACTTCTTTCTACAGTCTCAAGGCCTTAGAAAATAGACTTAGTAAGTATTCCATAGTAGCACCTTACAATGGAATCATCACCAATGCTACGGTCGATGTCGGAGGATTAGTTTCCCCAGGTCAACCCCTCGCTACTATTATCAGCAACGAGTTTGAAATCGAATCCGGGGTATCGCTTAAAGTGGGGGCTCAACTAAAAGTGGGTGAGAAGATTACTTTTTCGAGTAATGAAATGTCTGGTTCTTGGATCGGAACACTTATTCGAGTTGGAGGAACTATTGATGCTCAAACTCAAAATATTCCAGTTTACTTTCAAACCAGTGGTCAACATATCAAACCTGGAATGTATCTGAGAGGAGCCTATGGATCGGCTAGCTTTGATGATGTGTATGTGATTCCAAGTTCTGCCCTCGGAAGAGATCAATCAGTTTTGATTTTGCAAGGAGATCTCATCATGAG
>JBDNIP010000428.1:0-1444 GCA_041688245.1 Algoriphagus sp. | reverse complement strand
TAAGATTTCCAGACTCTGTCGATTATCCTAAAATCCAATAATTATAATTCTAAGAAGTTTGATTTTGCGGAGAATTAAATAATGTCTCATGGCTATTGTTCTTGAATCAGAGAAAACTGTCTGTTTCAGGATTTTTCTTCAAACAGGCTATTCGATTTCTCATTTGAAGGTTTAGTTCTTTGGCGCGAGAAGAGCTTTTGTTCCTGTCATTCCAACACTCAAAAATATAATCCCTTCATCGTTTAGCGGTTTTAGTCCAAAAAATTATTGTTCCATCCATTTGGTATCGTCGGCTCCAAGATATCTTTCTGAGATAAAGTCACTTTTTTCAATATCAATTCTGCCCATTAATGGTATTTTGAGTTGGAAAAAGTTCAGGCTAAGTTCTCTCTCTTCATGATTTGAGTTTAATAGTGCGTCAATTGATTGAGGCAAGGATTCATTTTCCGAAATCAAAATTCCATCAATTAACACAGTTTCAATTTTCTAAAACTTTTCCACAAGTTATAAAAATTCATAATTCTGCTCAAAGTTACAATTTCAAATTTTCGCTTTACTTCCTGGGATGAAAATCCGTCAGCACCTGCCTTAAGTACTCTCGATCCAAGTGAGTATAAATTCCCGTAGTGATGATACTTTCATGACCGAGCATTTCCTGTACTGCTCGAAGATCAGCTCCACCTTCGATAAGGTGTGTGGCAAACGAATGACGAAAGGTATGCGGACTGACATTCTTTGTGATTCCAGCTTCCTTTGCAGTCTTCTTAATGATCAAAAAGATCATGACTCGGGTGAGCTTTTTGCCTCTGCGGTTGAGAAAGACAAACTCTTCATGTCCTTTGGCAATGTTCTGATGCACGCGGACTTCCTCCCGATAGATGTTCAGATACTTTAAGGCATCTCTTCCGATCGGCACCAATCGCTCTTTATTTCCTTTGCCGACCATCCGTAAAAATCTTATATCCTCAAAGATTTGTCCTTTTTTTAGCTCGGTGAGTTCTGACACCCGAAGGCCGGAGCTATACAGCATTTCCAATATGGCACGATTACGATGGCCTTCGGGTTCACTCAATGGAATGGCCTCAAGGAGTTGTTCGATTTCTATGAAGCTCAAGGTCTCTGGAAGTTTTTTCCCCAATTTAGGGGCTTCAAGGAGTTGGGCAGGATCTTCAGAAATCAAATCTTCATACATCAAGTATTTGTAGAAAGCTTTGATCCCGGAGATAATTCGGGCCTGAGTATAATCTGATATTTCAAGCTTGGCGAGGTCATTTATAAATCGCCGCAGATGTTCTAATTCTAGGCTTAAGGGACTTTCTTCAGGAAAAGAATTCTTCGCATAGGAGTACAATTTCTCCACGTCTTGAGTGTAGGCTTTAATAGAGTTTTCGCTAAGCGATCGCTCTAGCTTAAGGTAGTGACGGAATTGCTTGATGTAATTTTC
>JBDNIP010000427.1:0-1931 GCA_041688245.1 Algoriphagus sp. | reverse complement strand
GAGATTTGCGGTGCGTACTCCAAGCTGGAAAATGATCCAGGATCCAAATCGAAATTTTCTCTTTGATATAAAATCCGATATAGGAGAATCCAATAACCTTTTTGAGCAACAGGGTAATCAGGTCAAACAACTTGGATTAAGTCTGGAACGATGGAAATTATGGTTGAAAAAACCTTTGTTTCTAGGACTGCTCCAGGATGATGAATACACCCGACTTCACCCTGACCGGTATATTCTGGATTCCAATCAGGAGGATTGATTTCACTTTAAACTTTTATCCCAATGGATTTAAAAATAACTAAATGTCTTTTTCTTTGGCTACTGGGCTTTTTGATTATCACCCCAGTCATTTCGGAGGATTACTATTTTCACTCGACGAAGGGATCCGATCAAGCAAATGGACTTAGCCCAGAGACTCCCTTTCAGAGTTTGTCGAAATTAAAGAAACTTTCAATTCAGCCAGGAGATAGGATTTTATTAGCTGGTGGAGAAACCTTTTCAGGAACTCTTGAAATCCTTGGCTTCAAAGGTCATCCAGAGTCGCCATTGATGATTGAGACTTATTTTCCCAAGGATCTTTTAAGCCCAACTCCTGCCAAAATAGATGCAAAGGGCTTTCCTCAAGGAGTTTTGCTGGAGAACAGTAGCTATGTAACAGTTTCCAATCTTCAAATCACAGGCGATGGCTATGGTTCCTATTCTCCAACCAGCGAAATGCGGGTAGGAGTTTTGGTTTTGAATAGCTTCGAGGGTGAAGTGAAGGGAATCACATTGCAGCAGCTTTATATCTCCGATATGTTTTTTGAAGAAACTGGGTTTTCCAGAGGAGAGAATGAGGTTAAATCAGCTACTGGAACTCAGCGCTACGGATGGGGAATTCGATTGATAAATCAGTCTGCGGTGGGGATGATTGAAAACATTAAAATCTTTAACAATCACATTGAAAATGTCAGTCACACCGGAATCAAACTAACTGGAGGAAGTAATCAGTCTATCAGAAATATCACTATCACCGGGAATAAAGTAAATAGGATAGGAGGTCCTGGGATTCAAATGTCGGAGGTTAAATTTGTCTATGTAAGTGACAATGAAGTGACTTATACAGGAAGTGCTGACGACAGTCGAAAATGGGGTAGAGGGAGTGGTCTTTGGACCTGGGGTTCTTCTATGGTGCTGATTGAAAAAAATAAGTTTATGTATGCGAATGGCCCTGGAGACTCTGCAGGGGCACATATCGATTACAATTGTGACAATATTGTCTTGCAGTACAACCTAAGTGCCTACAATGCTGGCGGCTTTGCCGAAATTCTAGGGAACAATTACAATTGTGCGTATCGATATAATATCAGCATCAATGATGGATATAGAATCAAAGGCGAAAATGGAGCATTTCAAGAAGGGAAACCGCTTTGGTTAAGTGGGTATCAGGGGGAGAAAAGGAGCAGAAAAGGTCCTGTGAACTCTTATATTTACAATAATACCATCTATGTCAATGAGGCGATTGTCAGTAAAATTGCAATTGATAACCGTTCTCGGGGAGTCCTTATTGCAAATAATATATTCTATATGGAGGGAGGAAGTCAGCTCGTGGCAGGAGATCAGTACAGACCTGATGATGATTCGGACGGAAAGTTGGATCAAGGTTTTTTGACGAATAATTTATTTTTGAAAGCTGGACTATGGCCTGCTTCCAAATTGATCGAGGATAATAAATCTCTTTTTGGAGATCCTCAGTTTGCCAATCCAGGTGGTATTAATCCTGAAGATTACATCCCGAAAAATAAATCTTTGGTAAGTGGAGGGATTGAGATCCCCTTTCTTTTAGATGATAGCTTTGGCTTGATCGAAGGGCTAAATCTCCAAAAAGATTTTTTGGGAAGTCCAATTTCAGGCAAGCCTGGAATCGGTGCAATTCTTCCGGCAGCTAATCT
>JBDNIP010000426.1:0-4019 GCA_041688245.1 Algoriphagus sp. | reverse complement strand
GCGGGCCTGCCTCGCTGTGGCGGGCCTGACTGACAGTTGAGCAATGAAAATTAGGTTAGTGACATAATTGCGGATAATCACGGATAATCACATTAATTTTTTAGCTCAAAAGACCTTCGAACCCAGAGCGAATTTTTCCAACTGCATCAAAAGAGTCATCGATATTTTCTACACCCTTGCCTAGCTCATGCCAGAAGCCATCTCCACAATTGATATAACCGCCACGTTTTTTACCGGGCTCTTCTTTGGCAATATCATAATGGTAATCTGGTGTAAAAATCAATTTCATCAGTTGAATTGTATAATCCCAATTCAAATTCCGAGTTTCTGTACCTTCCGTAAAGAGCACTTCACGATTACTAAACTTCACCGTGATGGAGCAATCCTTAACGGAATCATTCTCGACCAGTCGGTAATTAATTGTCAGTGGCAATTCTTTTTTATTTGTTTCGTAAATGGCCTGAATCAGATCTTGAGACAATATGAGCCAGGCTTCTTGATCAGCTGGAACCTTAATTTTTCCCATTTTCCCAGCTTCGATTGGAGTCAGCGTGATTCCCGCTTCATTTAATGATTTGCCACTCCATTTTGCGGCTTGATAAGCTTTGAAGAAAACACCGGTCCAAACCGTATCGATCGCTCCCTTAAAGCTATAATCATCATTTAAGGTGAAACCCTCATCATAGATTTCATCTTCGGTTAGATCCTCCCGATCAGTATAATGCATCTCCAAAGACACTTGGAAAGGATTAGAATCAAGATCTAACTGGAGGCGAAAAACGTGACTGTGAGGTGCCGGTACGATGCCCGAATCGTATTCGACCACTAATCCAGTGAGCGTACTGCTGTTGGTATTCATTTGATTTACTTTCCGCAAAAATAGTTTTTTTGCTTCAATTAATGCGCAAATCGAACCTTAGCTGGATAGAAAAGGAATTACCGTAGGATGATTTCTATTAAGACAGGCTTATTATTTACCACAACTTTACATCTTAAAAAGCTAGGTGGACCAAAGTATAAAGCTGGGTTATTGGAAAATCCATAGCTGCTTAAAGGCAAGCCGACACTGTTTTTTTTGAATATACCATCCTCATCTTCATCATGAAATACCGAGACTGCATAATTTCCTGGCGGTAAACCTCTGATGGTAGTTTGGGCTGAAGAGTTCTTGATAGGGATACTGAGTACCTCTAAGGCTTTTTTCGGCTCTTCTGGAAATCCTTCAGCTTGATTGAAAAGCAGAATTCGAATGATTCCAGAATCAGTTTTAGTATGGTTAATAATCAATTTGATTTCACCACTTTCCATTTGACCTAAACTTGAAAAAGCAAAAAGAAATAGCATGCAGATGATTTTCATAAGTCATATATTTTTTAATCGGTCAAGTTTACCAGTTGCAGTTCGTTGAAATATTTTTTTGAACACGATTTCCTTTGGAACTTCAAATCGATCCAAGCTTGATTTCAAACTATCCTTCAGATCTTTTACCCTTTTTTCATTTGAGGATTCTGTTTCTAAAAAAAGTATTAATCGCTGTCCAAGCTTATCGTCTGGAATACTACCGAAAAAGAACGAAACATCAGGGAAAAATTCACGAATTAGTATTTCTGCTTTTTGCTCGATGAGTTCAGGATGGAGCTTTACTCCACCGGAATTGATGACAAAATCTGCTCTTCCCAACCATCGGAATCTATTTTCTGAGACGAGCTCTACTTCATCATTGGTCTGGATAGAATCTGGCCCAGACATCGCAGACCTGACCCAAAGCAATTGATGCGCGTTGATTCCTATCAGGACACCTGGCAGCGCTTGATAGATTAACTTCTTTTCGGTGATCTCTGCGAGTGCAATGTGCGAGGCGGTCTCAGTCATCCCGAATGTCTGATATGCATTTATTTTTCTGCTGACCAGTTGTTTCTGGAGTTTTTGGCTTGTAGGAGCTCCGCCAATGATTAGATTCTGGATAGGCTTTAGCAAATCAGTGGTCCTTGGATCTTCCAATACAGCTGCCACTTGCAATGGGACCATGGCAACAAAATCAAATTCAGTCATAAAAACTGATTCTGAAAATGGATTGGTACGAGGAGCAACTAATTCAATCTCACAGTTCCAAACCATCGCGCGAACCAGCATCATCTTTCCGGCGATGTATGCCGGATTGAGGCAGCAAAGCAAATTCCAATCAGCCGAAGCTTTGAGAAAACTCCCCGTGGCTTCTGCGCTGGCAATCATCTGACTTCGATGGATGCTCAGCTGCTTGGGGCTGCCAGTCGATCCTGAAGTCTCTTGGATAAAAGTCTCCTCACCAGAAAGCCAAGCGTTACAAAATGAAAAAGCTGCCTGAGCAAAATCAGGCATATTTCCCTCAGCGTTTTGAAAATGTTGGGCTTGAGAATAGATATGGTCGTGGTAACGAAGCTGGAACATCGGAATGCTAAAGTCTAAATCCTTTTTCAAAGGTACTAGTAGATCAACAAATTTCAGATAGGGCTGTTATCTTGCCAAAAATTACAATATATCCTCAAATCAAGAATTATGAACTGGATAACTGCCAAGGAATACGAAGATATCACCTACAAAAAATGTAACGGAGTCGCTCGAATAGCGTTCAACCGACCAGAAATCAGAAATGCTTTTCGTCCAAAAACCACGTCAGAACTCTATGACGCATTCTACGATGCGCAAGAAGACACTTCAATCGGAGTGATTTTGCTTTCAGGAGAAGGCCCATCCAAAAAAGATGGAGGCTGGGCGTTTTGCTCCGGCGGTGACCAAAAGGCTCGAGGCGATCAAGGGTATGTAGGAGAGGATGGCTATCATCGGTTGAATATCTTGGAAGTTCAGCGGCTCATTCGATTCATGCCGAAAGTGGTGATTGCTGTAGTTCCAGGTTGGGCAGTTGGTGGAGGACATAGTCTTCATGTGGTCTGCGATTTGACACTGGCAAGTGAGGAGCATGCGATCTTCAAACAGACGGATGCAGATGTAAGCAGTTTCGATGGCGGTTATGGTTCGGCTTATTTGGCAAAAATGGTAGGTCAGAAAAAGGCGCGTGAAATTTTCTTTTTGGGAAGAAACTACTCTGCCAAGGAAGCCTATGAAATGGGAATGGTGAATGCCGTAATCCCGCATGCTGCACTCGAGTCAACTGCCTACGAGTGGGCTCAGGAGATCTTGGCCAAATCCCCAACTTCAATTAAGATGTTGAAATTTGCGATGAATCTGACTGATGACGGACTGGTGGGTCAGCAGGTTTTTGCCGGGGAAGCAACAAGATTGGCTTACGGAACTGAAGAAGCAAAAGAGGGCAGGAATGCATTTTTAGAAAAGCGCAAGCCGGATTTTGGTAAGAATAAGTGGATACCGTGAGGAGTGGCTAGTATTGAGATTTAAGTATCAAGATTTTTAGAGCGAAGAAATAAGAGCTATGAAGAAAAAGATTAAGAGACAAGAATCAAGAGATTAGAGCCAAGAGCCAAGAATCTAGATTTCTGAGCCACTAGTTTAAAATTATGATTTTGACTTTTAGTAATAGGATGCTAGAAATTGGAGTCAAGTTTGAGATTATTTCGAGATATAAGTGCAGTTAAATTTTCGCCTCCACTTTACTAATAGCGAATTGGAACTCATCTCCATTTTGCTAAGCTGAACCTATTTAGTTTCTTTTAGTATTAGCCTTGAAAACAAGCTTCTTGTCGAAAATTTGACACTAATTTTCACCAATTGCTTATGCTCTATTACTTATAAATAAAAACCAATGAATAGTAAACCATGGATGAAGACGGTGATGAGAATCGCCGCAGTGTACAATTTGATTTGGGGCGCATGGGTGGTGCTATTTCCGCTCCAGTTTTTTGAATGGACAGGTATGGCCGAGCCGGTACATCCCATGATCTGGCAGGGGATGGGGATGGTGATTGGCGTGTATGGTTTAGGCTATTGGTGGGCTGGTGCCAATCCTGTAAAGCATTGGCCGATCGTAGCTGTGGGCTTTCTAGGTAAGATTTTTGGTCCGATTG
>JBDNIP010000425.1:0-3155 GCA_041688245.1 Algoriphagus sp. | reverse complement strand
ATTGCTTAAGGCAATTGATGCCATCATTGATGAAAAAGGTAAAGTAAAAGCCAATGCCAGTCGCGAGCTTCAATTGATTCGTAGTCAGATTCTCTATGAGGAAGCCCGCTTACGCAAAGTAATGGAGCGAGTTTTTAGGGAAGCCAGAGCCAAAGGTCTTACTCCAGAAGATGCTCAAATGACGGTAAGATCTGGTCGCCTGGTGATTCCTGTTGCCGCTGAAAATAAACGTAAACTCCGAGGATTTATCCATGATGAATCGGCTACGGGACAGACGGTGTTCATGGAACCCGAAGAAGCTCTGGATATCAATAATGAAATCCGTGATTTGGAATACATGGAGCGAAGGGAGATCATCAAGATTCTTACACTGCTCACCAACCGATTACGGCCAGCAATTCCTGCTTTGCGGAAAGCGACAAATTTTCTTGGATTGATGGATTTCATTCGGGCAAAAGCAAAATTTGCTCAAAAAACGACTAGTGCCCGGCCTGAAATCACAAAAGAAAGACAGTTAATCTTTAGAAATGCCCGGCATCCACTTCTGGAAATTGCTTTGAAAGCTCAGGGGAAAAAAGTGGTACCACTTCAAATTAAGCTTAGTGGACATGAGCGTCTTTTAGTAATCTCAGGGCCAAATGCTGGCGGTAAATCCGTGACTTTGAAGACTGTGGCTTTGCTTCAATACATGCTCCAATGTGGACTATTAATCCCAGTTGAGCCAGAATCTAAAAGTACCTTGTTTGATAATTTTTTTATTGATATTGGGGATGAGCAAAATCTTGAAAATGATCTTAGTACCTATAGTTCTCATCTGATGAGTATGAAGCATTTTTCAAATTTTGCCGATCGGAAGACAATCGTATTTATTGATGAATTTGGAACTGGGACGGAGCCACAGTTTGGAGGAGCAATTGCCGAATCTATATTGCTAGCATTGAATAAACTTAGTGCCTATGGCGTAATAACCACTCACTACGGTAACTTAAAACAAGTTGCGAGTAAAAATCAAGGACTTGTCAATGGAGCAATGCGCTACGATGTTGATAAACTGGAGCCAATGTATCAGTTGGAAATAGGAAAACCCGGGTCTTCCTTTGCCCTAGAAATTGCATCGAAGATTGGCATATCAAAAGAAATTCTTGATTATGCTAAGAGTCAGATCGGAGAAGATCGAGTCAGGTACGACCGCCTTTTGACACAGCTTGAAAATGAAAAAAATCAATACGGAGAGCTTTTGGCTGAAGTAAAATCCCAAGATCATCTCTTGAAAACTCGCTTACAGGAATATAAAGAGCTTAAAGAAACCTTAGAAACAACAAAGAAAAAGTACATACAGGAAGCAAAAGAGGAAGCTAAATCACTGTTAGATCAAACAAATAAGAAAATAGAGGCTACGATCCGTCAAATAAAAGAGGACAAGGCTGAAAAAGAGCGTACCAAGCAGGTCAGGCAACAACTGGAAGAATTTAAAGAAAAAATAAAGCCGGAAAAAATTAAAGTAAAAACACCATCCATAGTCGTTCTCCCTGGCGACATCAAAGTTGGGGATTGGGTACGTTTGAAGGATAATGGAGCCATAGCAGAAGTTCTTCAGTTGAGATCAAAAGAGGCTGAATTATCAATCGGAGAACTAAAGTCTAACGTCAAAATTTCGCGATTGGAGCGAATTTCTCAGGGAGAAGTTAAGAAGGAGAAGAAGTCGAGTAGCTTCCGTGGCAATTTCAATACGAATGAAAAGATGATGGACTTTTCCATGAATTTGGACCTTCGAGGAAAAAGAGGGGAAGAAATATTATCGTTAATCCAGACCTTTATCGATGAAGGCTATATGCTTGGTATCAAAGACTTAAGAATTGTCCATGGAAAAGGAAATGGAATTCTTCGCGACCTCACAAGGAATTTCTTAAAGGATATGAGCCAGATCAAGCTTATGGAAGATGAGCATGCGGACCGTGGTGGAGCAGGCGTTACAGTTGTGACTTTAAAATAGAAAAGGGAGCGCGCGCGCTCCCTTTTCTATTTTAAAGTCTTACAATTATTTTTTGTTAAGGTTAAATACGTAGTTCCCAGCGACTGCAAAGGTTCCGTTTATTCTCGCACCAGGAGCTGTAATTGTAAAGATCAATCTAAGATTATCCTCAGTTCTAGTAAAAGAAATCTCTCTTGCTGAAGCGGGTTTTGATCCTGCCAGTGTAAATTTATCAAAGTTAGTCCCTGCAAATGACCAGTTGCCAGAGGTATCGAAAAGGTCATTATTGTTTTTCGAAGTGTAAGTTTTTGAAGATCCAGAATTCAAGACCAATTCAAAGTTTGTATATAAATCAGTCACATTAGTTCCATCTCTTGTTACGGAATTAGTGCCGGCCAAAGTCCAAGTTAATGTACCTGTTCCAGTCAAGGCTTCAGTTGCCAGCTCTGCCGGGGTCTTTGTAGGAGTTGGATTAGGACTATTGTATCCATCACCACCGCATGCTTGAACTAAGACTGTTGCAGCAATTAGGGTTACAATTTTTATAAGTTTCAAGTTTATTTTCATCCAGTTCGTATTGACATTAAAATTAAAGATAGTGATTAAAGTTCAAGTGCTATGTTTTCTTATAATCTTCTAAAACGACTTTTTGTTTGCAAAATTCGTATTCCCTTGGCTCATTCGAGCAAACAATTATTATCCTGTTCTCACCATAATTCTCGATCAAATCTTGATACCATTGAACTCCCTTACGGTCAAGATTAGAGGTAGGTTCGTCTAGTAATACGATCGAAACTTCAGAGAGTAGGGCAAGTCCAAGCTTTAGGCGTTGTTTCATTCCTGACGAAAACTGATTGATCATCTTATCAGAATGAGCCTCCAAATAAATGATCTCAAGTATTTCTTTCTTCGAAATTCCGTTCAGGGACGATTTAAACTTAAAATGGAAATCTATTAATTCAGAAAGGGTAAACTCTTCAGGTAATTCTAAATAAGGAGCCGCAATTGTTAAAAAATTAAACCAATCTGATCCTGGGATTTCTTTCTCAAGTTTTTTAAACTTGATTTTACCTGAAGAAAGCGGAATAGCTCCACTTATACATTTCAGTAAAGTGGATTTCCCAGACCCATTACTTCCTGTCAGAGCAAGTGATTGACCTTGGCAAAGGTTTAGTGAAAGATT
>JBDNIP010000424.1:0-3069 GCA_041688245.1 Algoriphagus sp. | reverse complement strand
CTGAAGTAAATCGACATGAAATAATTCCGGTCTTTCACTTCTGTAACTTGATAACCATTTGTAAGTAGAATTTCTTGTATCTCCAATTGGCTTGAAGTATTTGCTGTACGGAATGCAATGTGGTGAACTGTACCCGCGCTTTGTTGCCCACGATTTCCATTGGGATTGACGAGGATATCCACGATATCCCCAGCTTTGCCAGCAGTCCCATATCGGAATCGTCCATTCTCTTCCCCAATAAACCGGTAATTCATGTGCTTGGTTAGGAGCTCTGCAGTTCCTTCTTTGCCTCTAAGGTTAAGTGTGGCTCCGTAAAATCCACGGATCGAATGTCCCAAAGGAATTTGACCATAAGTCCATCCTTTCCGATCATCTGAGTTATTGGCTATCAATTCGATCCCCATTCCATCGTGATCTTCAAATCGGATGAGTTTATCCCCAAACCGAGTCAAGGTATCCGATACATTAAAATCAAACTTCTTAAGTCGAGCAATCCAATAATCCAATGATTCGGTGGGAATAGAAAATGCAGTATAGACTAGCTCACCTGTTCCTTTGGTACCTCTTCCAGCCCCAGTAAAGGGGAAGGTCGTAAATACAGTTCCCGGGCTGCCAAACTCGTCTCCAAAGTATAAGTGATATACCTCAGGTGAATCGAAGTTTATCGTTTTCTTCACCAGTCTTAATCCTAAAATTCCAGTGTAAAAGTCAATATTTGCCTGCGGATTACCTGCGATTGCAGTGATGTGGTGAATTCCTGTGATTAATGGTTGCATTGGTTTTCATTTCTTTTATGTGAGAAATAACTATAAAATGGCAGCTTTTAGATTAAGCATTTGCTTCTGCGGTTTTTTCTGAGTGCTGCTTTACTACGTGTACATTTAAGTGTAATCGTACCTGGTCACTTAAACTATACTTCCTGCCTCGGTGATCGCTGACCAGGTTAATCCAAACTCTTTACGATTGACTTTTTCGTCAATTTCAAATCCAGCCTTATTCTGTCCGTAAAGATCATATGCCAGACCACTGTAGTCTAGGTCTAATACTACTACTGTGGTGGTTGCTTTGATGGTCAAGTTTCCAATCAACTTGTAATAACCACCTATATTTTTAATTGATTCTACAAATGTCACATTTGGGTAGCGCACAGCATCAAAGAAAATTCCTGATTTCAAGTGGTTGTCTCTGCCAGTCTGATTGGTATCCATGCTATCAATCACAGCCGAAAAATTTACTTTGGCTCCGCCAAAATTAGCTGATATACTTTCCATGCTACCTTGAAATTTTCTGAAAAAACCAGTTACAGATGAAATTATGAAGTACTTCACTTTGAAAGAAACTTCAGCGTGTGTTGGGTCAATAATCCATTTAGTAGCAGTCATGATTTGTTTTAGTTGATTTACAATTAGGGATGTTTTCATATTGTCTGTATAGACATGAATTTGATTAAAAATTTATCCTCTCATTTTATCCAAGAGGTTATTAAGCTGATTTACTTCCTCTAGTCCTAATTTTACAATCTTTTCGTTTGCCTGTTCCACTTCCAGTCGTACCTGATTCAGCAGATTTAATCCTGCTTCAGTAATGAGTATATCTACTTGTCTCCTATCATTTGGACATTCTTCGCGCTTTAAAAATCCTTTTAATTTCAGCTTCTCCACCAGACGGCTAGCATTTGACATTTTATTCAGCATTCGATCCTGAATAGAGGATACTGTTGTAGGCACTCCGCTTTGGCCTTTCAAAATCCGTAATACATTATATTGCTCTGGTGATATTCCATGAGGCTTAAACAAGGCGAGTTGAGAATTGACTAGATAGCTATTGGTATAAAGAAGATTCACCACCAATTTATTATAAGAATTCTTGAATGATTTCTGCTGAATGGCTTCTTCTATTGTCCCCATGTTATTTGTATCTGTATTTAATGTATATACATTTAAATATACGTTAAAGTTTCACTTCTTTAAAATTTCCCAGAAAATAATTTCTGATACGCTTTCTTTATTCGGAGTATCTATAATCTAAATTCCTTTCATGAATCAATTTAAATCATAGAAAAAAGTCTGTTGTTTTACCTAGATACCAGTCCTACTATCCATGAAAAATGAATCAGATTGCCAGATTAAATTTGATTCAGCATTTTGACCCAAATTAAAATTAACTAAAACGGGAAGCTTAAAGCCTATTTTCCAGCCAATCTTCCAAAAGTCGATTGACCTCAGAAGGTTTCTCAATGCAACTACTATGTCCAGCTCCTGCTACCATATGGAGCTTAGGACCTTTGATTCTCATTTGAATGAATTTAGCTCAGGTTTGGTTGCTACGTCTTCATCTCCCACAATAATCAGCGTAGGGCTACTGATCTTTGAAAGTTCATCCTCGACTCCTTTCCGATCAATCACACCTTGAACTGCAGCAGTCATCCCTTTTCCATTTTTTTGAAGTTGGGATTTCCAATAGTCAGCTTCTTCTTTATTTGCAGGATTAGCTAGCCAGCTTTGGGCAAACATGATTGGCATGACTTGATTGGCTACGATCGGCAGAACTCCAAGCCATCTCACCAGAGCATTAAGCGTTTTGTATTTTGGATGATTCTCCACTGGCTCAGCATTAGCAGAAGTCTCCAATAGAATTAGCGTCTTGATCAATTCGTGGTGTCTAGCTCCTAAGCGCATTCCAATGAAACCACCCATACGTAGCGCTGTAAAATGTACAGGACCATCACAAAGTATGCTGATTAAAGCAGCTGCATCATCAGCCAAGGTATCCATGTCAAATGGCGTACGATATTCGCTTTGACCTTGCCCCCGGTGATCGTAAGCAATAATCCGGTACTTACTTTTGAAGTATTCGACTTGCGCCCGAAACATATTATGACTCCAGAGCAATCCATGTGAGAAGACTAAGGTTTCTTCTCCACTTCCAGTTTCTTGATAATAGAGTTTTACTCCGTTTGCTTCTACAATCAACATATTTTAAAGAATTTATAGGTTGAATTAGTTTTGGTTATTCCCAATCTAACCCTGGCTGTTTAAGCTTGCTATCCCCCCCTGCTGCTTTTGCTTT
>JBDNIP010000423.1:0-1798 GCA_041688245.1 Algoriphagus sp. | reverse complement strand
CCCTGCCCATACTCCGTACTAGCCAAAGACATTTGCTCCACCAGGCCATAGTGCACTACATGGATCACCACTTCAGGCACTTCCAATACATTCTCCAACGTATGTTTGGTCGTATTATCCCGCACTCTTCTGGAGGGAGAAAAAATCAAAATAGCCGGATTAGTGCTAAAGAGATTAAAAAAGCTAAATGGACTAAGGTTGACATGTCCAGCTTTATCGATGGTGCTGGCAAAAGCAATTGGCCTTGGTGTGATACTTCCTTGAAGCAATCCGTGAAATTCCTGTGCGGAAAGATCCTTGGGATAAAAGGTTTTCATTTGATGCGAGATTATTGTCAGGTGACCGATATCAGATGTTGGATGACGATCACCGATTATACTTGATTCTTAATTCTAATATCTCAAATATAATGTCTAGATACTATATGTTGATTCTAAGTCTTGATTTGATTCTTCCAATAGGTATTCCTAAAATTAAAACTCAATTTTAATTACTTAAACCAATTTCCAAGATTTAGTTTAGCCCATCCACCCATGAATCGATTTAAATTACTTCAGCTCAAGAGTTTAATTCTTATTTTTTTTATTTCAAGTACTGTAGCTTTTGCCCAAAATCATCAAGTAGCGACTTTCAATATCCGATGGGACAATCCCAATGATGCTGGAAATCTCTGGAAGGATCGCCTTACTCATGTCATAGATCTGATTAAATTCCACCAGATCGATCTGTTGGGCGTACAGGAGGCACTTCAGCATCAGCTCGCACAAATGAGCGAAAGTTTGGATTATGACTATATCGGCGTGGGAAGGGATGACGGGAAAGACAAAGGGGAGTTTTCAGCCATTCTCTACAATTCAGAGAAGTACAAGCTACTGGATCAAGGTACATTTTGGCTTTCGCCTACCCCCCAAAAACCGAGTAAAGGCTGGGATGCTGCCCTCAATCGGGTATCGACTTATGGGAAATTTGCAGATCAAAAAGGAACGGAATTCTATGTCTTTAATATCCATTACGATCATATCGGTCAGCAAGCACGAGAAGAAAGCAGTAAACTTGTTCTTCGCCAAATTGAAAAAATCAATGTTGAGAACTTGCCTGTAATCTGGATGGGAGATTTTAATGTGACTTCGGATAACCCTGCCTATACTGTGATTACTTCCCAACCGAAATGGAAAGATGCCAGATTGGTCTCAGCGATAAGCTATGGGCCGGCTGGGACTTTTACTGGATTTGACTGGGAGAAGGTTCCAGATGGAATTATAGATCACATCTTCGTGTCCGGCCCAATCCAAGTCATTCGTTACGGAATCCTAACTGATAACTATGGAAAAAAATATCCCTCGGATCACTTTCCCGTGATGGTGGAAGTGAAGTTCTAATCTTCAAAACTTCATCATTCAAGATTCTGTGTTCATCATTCACTAGTGGCTTTTGAGGTCTTATTCAGATCTCGAAGGTTTTAAACGAAATTAGAAAAAAGACCTTCGAGGCTTTGGAAACCTCAAAGGTCTGTCACATCACTTAAGGCTCCAGTGCCGCGACACCGGGAAGGATTTTTCCCTCCATATGCTCTAGCAATGCTCCCCCACCGGTGGACACAAAAGACACCTCATCTCCAAAACCGAATTTATTTACCGCAGCAGCAGAGTCGCCTCCCCCAATCAGCGAATAAGCTCCTACTTTAGTGGCTGCCACCACTGCTTCAGCCACTGCCTTGGTTCCTTTTTCAAATGAATCCATCTCGAATACACCCATCGGGCCATTCCAGAGTATAGTTTTTGATTTCAAGATTGTGGCT
>JBDNIP010000422.1:0-9925 GCA_041688245.1 Algoriphagus sp. | reverse complement strand
TGGAAGCCCCTCGTCTTCCAATCCTTAATGAAACAATTCGAGCATTACATTTCCATGTGACCATGTGGTTTGGAATGATTTTGATGCTTTTTGGAGCAGTCTATTATAGCATTCAGTACCTTAGAACAAACGATATGCTTTTTGATGATTTGGCTATCGAATTTACCAATGCCGCCATTCTTTTTGGTGTATTAGGAATCACTACAGGAATGCTTTGGGCAAAGTTTACCTGGGGAGATTATTGGAGTGGTGATCCAAAACAAAATGCTTCTGCCATCGGATTATTAATGTACTTCGCTTACCTAATTCTCAGAAATTCCCTTACCGATACGCAGCAACGCGCTAGAATAGGCGCAGTTTACAATATTTTCGCATTTGCGGCATTTATACCTTTGATCTTTGTATTACCTAGATTGACTGACAGCCTTCACCCGGGAAATGGTGGAAATCCTGGCTTCAATGCTTATGATTTGGACTCCAACCTTCGGATGATTTTCTACCCTGCGATACTAGGATGGACCCTACTAGGTACTTGGATGGCAACATTGAGAGTCCGAACAAGGAGAATAGAAAGAACATTGGAAGATCGTTTCCTTAATTCATAACCCATGAAAAAATTAATAACAATCGTTTTATTAGTTTTTAGTCTTTCAGCTTTGGCCCAAGAAAAAACTCCTGTAACAGAGGCTGATTATTCAAACTCAACCGTTGATATGGCAGATGTGATGAGATCAGAAGGAAAAATTTACGTTTTAGTAGGAATCATTGTAATCGTTTTTACAGGTATAATCGTTTACCTGATCAATACAGATCGAAAGATCAGTAAACTTGAAAGGAACCTTCCTTCTTAAAGGCTTAAACTATGAAAAGAGGACATGTAATCGGATTGGGAATCATTGCTATCGCCATAGTCATAATCATGACTTCAATAGGTGATGCCAGTAGTTATGAAAACTTCACCACAGCCCTAGAAATGAAAAAAGGAGGAGAAGATAAAGCCATACATGTGGTTGGACATCTCAAGAAAGATCCTGCTGGAGAAGTTTTAGGACTTAATGTCCGAGATGATAAAGTCTCATTCACCTTTATGCTAGTCGATAATGAAGGAATCGAACAGGAAGTTTTCTACAACGAACCTGTTCCAGCTGATTTCACTCGATCAGAATCCGTAGTGGTAATCGGTGCATATAAGACTGAGGAGATTTTCATAGCAGATAAAATCCTGATGAAGTGTCCATCCAAATATCAAGAGACTGAAGTGCAGACAGCAGGGATGTGAATAGGGGCAGCAGAATTAACAAAACATGATCAATAACTTTGTAGGAAATCTTGGCCATCTGATGACCATTGTAGCTTTCGTAAGCGCAATTGTCACGGCCTATGCATATTATAATTATTTAAAAGCTAATGAACTTGAAAAAGTGGGTTGGCGGCGATTTAGCAGGATCAGCTTTGCCATTCATGGTGTCTCGGCGACGCTGATAGCTTTTTCGCTTTTCGAAATCATTTATAGTCACCGCTTCGAATACTTCTATGCGTACTCGCATTCAAGCAAAGCTTTACCAGTTCACTACATGATCTCCAGTTTCTGGGAGGGCCAGGAAGGTGCATTTATCTTATGGATTTTCTGGAATGTGGTTCTGGGAGCAATTCTTATTCGTGTGAATAAGGTATGGGAAGCCCCCGTAATGATTATTTTTGCTCTGGTACAAGCCTTCTTAGTTTCTATGATTTTGGGTGTAGTGATCGGAGATTTGAGAATAGGAAGTTCACCGTTCATACTTCTCCGCGACGCCACCCAAGCACCAATCTTCCAGATGAATCCAAATTTCGTACCAGAAGATGGTACAGGTTTGAACCCATTACTTCAAAATATTTGGATGGTGATCCATCCGCCTACGCTATTTTTAGGCTATGCTTCAACGCTCGTCCCATTCGCATTTTTGATGGGGGGATTGATAACTAAGCGCTATTCTGAATGGATTCGTCCAGCCTTGCCTTGGGCAATTTTCTCTGCGATGATACTTGGCATGGGAATCATCATGGGTGCTTATTGGGCCTATGTGACTTTGAATTTTGGGGGATATTGGAACTGGGATCCGGTAGAAAATGCGGTCTACGTACCTTGGCTGATCATGGTGGCTGCTATCCATACCATGATCACCTTTAAGAAAAGTGCAACTGCGCTAAAGACTTCAATCGTCTTAGTGATTTTATCATTTATTTTGGTGCTTTATGCTACTTTCTTAGTTAGATCTGGAGTCTTAGGTGATTCTTCGGTCCATTCATTCACAGATTTGGGTCTTTCAGGACAATTACTGATTTACATGCTTTTCTTCGCAGCGATTGCAATTTTCCTTTCCGCAAGGGCATGGAAGCATATCCCAACTTCAGACAAAGAAGCTTCAGTTTATTCCCGTGAGTTTTGGATTTTCATAGGTGCTACGACATTGGGATTGATGGCGTTTCAGGTCATTTTGCCTACCTCAATTCCAGTATGGAACGCTATTATAGAAGGTTTTGGAGGAATCTCCAACATGGCTCCTCCAGCGGATCAAGTAGAATTTTACACTAAATTCCAATTGTGGTTTGCAGTAGCGCTAGCGCTGTTGACAGCCGTTGGTCAGTTCTTTTGGTGGCAGAAAATTGATGCAAAAATGCTGAAAGATGCCTTAGTTACTCCATATATCATTTCGGTTTTGATATCTGCGGCAATTATCGTTCTGACAAAGGTCTATGATTGGCAATACATCATTGTGGTGCTTGCAGGGACATTTACGATTACTGCCAATTCGGTTATACTTTTGAGGTTAGTAAGAAGAGCTACTTTCAAACTGGCTGGAGGGTCATTAGCCCATATTGGATTGGGAATGGTATTAATTGGCATTATGTTCAGTTCTGGCTATTCAGACGTAATTTCGATCAATATGTCAGGACTCACCTATTCAAACAGCTGGGAAGACGAACTGAACAAAGAGCATGTGCTACTTTGGATCAATAAGCCTACGCAGATGAAAGACTATACTGTAATCTACCGAGGACGTCAGAAAAAAATAGTGGGTATTCCCGAATATGTGCCTGCCAAAATTTTAGAATCTACTGACAATGTCAATGAAGCGCTAGCCTTAGCCGATTACAAAGACTATTTCAAAAAAGGCGAAATGGTGAATTTGGTACTTGAGGAAAACGACTACTTCAATGTTGAATACTACCAAAATGAGACTTTAAAGTTTTCTTTGAATCCCATGTCCCAATTCAATGAAGGAATGGGAGGATTGATCTCTTCACCAGACTCAAAGATATATTTAGATGAAGATCTTTACACCTATGTAGCGGCAATGAATGATCATTCTGATCCAGATTGGAAAGAAGATGAAATCTATGAGGCAGCACCGGGAGATCAATTCCACGTGGCCGACTTTGTTACCTATTTTGACGGAGCAGAGGTTCTAAAAGAAATCGATGGCTATATCTTGCAGGAAGGAGATGTTGCAGTGAAGGCAAAGCTCCGAATCTTGGATTATGATGTAGAGAAAATCCTCGAACCAACTTTTATTATTCGAAACAATCAGGTGGGTAAAATACCGGTAATTGACTCGGAACTTGGACTAAAAATCAGTTTGGAAAATATACTGCCAGAAGACAACAAGTTTGTATTCAAGGTCAATCAATACCAAAAAGATTACGTGGTGATGAAAGCCATTGTGAAGCCCTATATCAACATATTATGGATAGGAACAATAATTATGCTTACTGGATTCTCAATCGCTATCTTCAGAAGATTTGATGAATTTAAAAAGATGCGAGATAAGGGGCTTGAAGTTTAAAGCCTGAAAGCTTAAGTGAAAAAGCTGAAAATAGAGAGCTCGACTAATCGTCGAGCTTTTTTCATTTAAGCTAAAAATAGTGTAATTAAAATCTTCCTTTTATGGCATTTTCCCATTATTCTTATATTAACCGCAGTTGCACCAGTAAAAAGCAAAAGCAAATAATATACGGTAAATACCAATACGGCAGCAAGAATGAATCAAAACTCCAAACCTAGAATAATCAATATTTCAGGAAGCACTTATCAATTGATTAAAAATACAGTTTTCTGTACTTGTCGAGAGGAAATGGCAGCAAAAAACGAAGGAATAATAGCTACGTATTTTGTCGATTAATATCTTGAGTGATTATCCTAAATGATGCCAATAACCTCTTTTATTTGCTTATCTAGCTGGAAAACAGATGACTTCCCGATAGCCACCGGAAGAAATACAGTACTACTGTCTACCATATATTATTCACTTTTGCCTTTTACTAATTTGATTGCGGATACACATGATGTCTTAGATCATTCCCAAGATATCTTCCAAGTACTCTCTGCTATTCGATAGTCGAGGTACTTTATGCTGACCGCCAAGTTTCCCACGCTTGCCCATCCACTTCTCAAAAAGTCCTCTTGGTGCATGATGAATAATTGGAGCTACTAGCGCAAGATCCTTGTACCGCTTAGCGTCATAATCAGAATTAATCTCTCGAAGATGCTGATCCAACAAGGCATTAAATTTTGCTTTGTCCAATGGCTCTTTCTGAAATTCGATCACCCACTCGTGGGTTCCTTTTGCACTTGAATTTTCAAAGTAAACTGGCGCAGCGGTGAAATTGGCTATAGTAGCCTCAGTATGTTCTGCAGCATATTGAATCGCTTTCTCAGCGTTCTCTACAATTACTTCTTCCCCAAATGCATTGAGGAAATGCTTTGTCCGACCTGAGATTCGGAATCGATAGGGTTTTGTTGATGTGAATTTTAATGTATCACCAATTTTGTAGCGCCATAATCCACCATTGGTACTGATGATCATTGCGTAATTGACATCTTCTTCGACTTCCCAAAGTGGAATTACCTTTGGATGATCACTCATCCAATCATCCATAGGGATAAATTCATAGAAAATACCATAGTCCAAAAGAAGCAATAATTCATCTGAATCTCTTTGATCCTGAAGTCCAAAAAAACCCTCAGAAGCATTATATGTCTCCATATAACGCATCTTTTCCGAAGGAATCAATTGCTTAAAAAGACTTCTGTAAGGACCAAAGGCCACAGCACCATGAAAGAAAATTTCTAAATTCGGCCAGACTTCCAAAATATGTTTAGCCTTTTTTATCTCTAAAATTCGTTGCAGCAAAACAATTGTCCAAGTTGGAACACCCGCAATACTAGTAACATCCTCATCCATGGTTTCGCAAGCCATTTTTTCAATTTTGGCTTCCCACTCGCTCATAAGGGCCGTTTCTAATGATGGCGTACGAACAAACTGCGCCCAAATCGGCAGATTCTGCATCATCACTGCTGAAATATCCCCTGCTCTGGCAGTTCCCTGAGGATTGAGTGGATTTTTTTCCAAAGTTCCTCCAATGGTTAGGCTTTTTCCGGCAAATAGTTTGGAATCCGGATAATTTGCCACATAAAGGGAGAGCATATCTTTCCCACCTTTATAATGACATTCTTCGAGACTTTCTGTAGTAACTGGAATGTACTTGCTCCGGCCAGATGTGGTACCTGATGATTTGGCAAACCATCCGATAGCTGTATTCCAAAGCACACCTTGGCTCCCTTTCATCGTCTGATCGATGTAGGGTTTGATACTTTCGTAGTCGTGAATGGGCACTTTGTTCACGAAGTCATCGTAATTTCGGATTGAAGCGAAGTTAAATTCTTTGCCGAATTCAGTTCGTCTCCCAGCCTCAATTAAGTCTTCGAAAATAGTCTGTTGAACCTCAATAGGATTTTTCTTAAAATTTTCTATTTGACCCAGTCGATTCTTAAAAATCCAGGTCATAAAGGTGTTGAGTACCTCCATCAGTTAAAAGTTTTACGTTTTAATACAAACTGACTTCCTAGGTATACTTTTCTTACTTGCTCATCCGCTGCCAATTCCTCTGCCGTACCAGCTTTCAGTAATTTTCCTTCAAACATCAGATAGGCACGATCTGTAATCGAGAGTGTTTCATTCACGTTATGATCTGTAATCAGAATCCCAATATTTTTGGTTTTTAGCTTTGCTATTATGGACTGAATTTCCTCCACTGCGATCGGATCCACCCCAGCAAAGGGCTCATCCAACAAAACAAACTTTGGGCTAACCGCCAATGCCCTTGCAATTTCTGTACGTCTGCGCTCTCCACCAGAGAGTACTATTCCAAGATTCTTACGCACGTGGGTCAAGCTAAACTCTTCCAGCAAACTATCTGCTTTTTCCTGACGCTCCTGCCTTGGCATTTTAGTCATTTCAAGAACTGCCAAGATATTTTCTTCTACAGTAAGCTTACGAAAGACCGATGCCTCTTGAGCCAAATAGCCAATACCCCGCTTTGCGCGTTTGTACATCGGAAGACTCGTAATATCCTCGTTTTCCAAAAAAATCTTTCCTTCATTTGGCTGAACCAGTCCAACGATCATGTAAAAGGATGTCGTTTTACCGGCACCATTTGGACCTAGTAATCCTACAATTTCGCCTTGGTTCACATCTACGGAGATATCGTTTACCACGCGACGGCCTTTATATGTTTTTACCAAATGTTCTGCTCGTAAGATCATATCAATCAAATTTGATGTCTTTCACATAAAGTTGCAAACTACTTTTGTCACGAAAGACGTTTTGCCTCATTTCTGCAACAATGTCAAAACTCATTTTACTCTGAAGCATATTCACCGTAGTAAGTTCTGGATCTTTGTCTCGATCGGCCATTCCAAATCCCAAACATATCGCTGTGGTCAGTTGACCATCCTGCTCGATTTCAAATTTCAAATGCTTGTCTTTTAGGACTGCCACATTTCTCGCTCTGACATTAGAGATTTTAAATATCGGCTCGGTATTTCCAGGACCAAAGGGTGCCATTTGCTTCAATATTTCATAAAACTTGAAATTTATCTGATCTAAAAGCAATTCTTCATCCACTTCGATCACTGGCTTAAGATGAGCTTCCTGAATTTTGCTTTTCACCACTGCTTCAAATCGCTCCTTAAAAGCAGGTACATTCGCTACCGAAAGGGTCAAACCGGCCGCATACTTGTGTCCACCAAACTGCTCCAAAAGATCAGAACACTCTGCAATTGCTTCATAAATATCGAAATCTACAACTGATCTTGCACTTCCTGTAGCTTTGGAATTGGACTCAGTCAAAATGATCGTAGGGCGATAATACTTCTCAATACAGCGACTAGCCACGATTCCAATTACTCCTTTATGCCAGTCCTCTTTAAAAAGAACTGTGGAATTCCATTGCCCACTCGACTCTCGAATTGCCAACATCTCAAAGGCTTCTTTTGTGATATTTTCATCAAAATTCCTACGAGTCATATTTACTGCGTCAACTAATTTCGCCTTCTCCATCGCCAGTTCCAGATCATTGCAAATGAGGAGTTCTACTGAGGCTTTAGCGTGCTCAAGTCTACCAGAGGCATTGATTCTAGGACCTATTTTAAAAACAATATCCGAAATCCCCACCTCTTTCACTAAGTTACTTTTGATCATCAAAGCTTGAAGACCGGGTCTTGGAGTAGTGTTAATTCGGTCTAAGCCAAAATAGGATAAGATTCTGTTCTCTCCAGTGATAGGTACTATATCAGCGGCAGTGCTTACCACCACTAAATCCAAATAAGGGTACCACGCGGAATCTTCCATACCCCTAGTTTTTGCCAGTGCTTGAATCAATTTGAACCCCACACCACAGCCACTCAATTCCTTATATGGGTAGTTACAGTCGCTTCGCTTGGAATCCAACACAGCAATTGCCCGAGGTAGAGTATCGCCCGGTGTATGGTGATCACAAATAATAAAATCGACTCCAAGTTCTTTTGCCAGTGCTACTTTTTCAATCGCCTTGATCCCACAGTCCAATGCAATGATTAATTTGATTCCTTGCTCAGCAGCATAACGAACCCCTTTTTCAGAGATTCCATAACCTTCTTTGTAACGATCAGGAATATAAAAAACCACATTCGGGTAAAAGGTTGTCAAAAACCCAAAGACCAATGAAACCGCAGTAGTCCCATCCACATCATAATCCCCATAGACCATAATTTGCTCCTCATTGAGGATGGCTTTCTGAATTCGTATTATGGCCAAATCCATATCCTTTATCTAAAAAGGATCATGAAGTTCACTCAAACTCGGTCTGAAGTACTTTTTAGCATCTTCAAAACTCCTCACTCCCCTATTGATTAACATATTAGCCAGAATCGAATTTACATTGATTTCTTTGCTGAGTTGATCAATCTCGACTTGTGCAGCTTTAGGTTTTTGCTTCCAGATGTACTCCATTCAGCTAAATTAGTAAACTTCGGGGCTTTAAATAAATTGAGTTAGCTTTAAAGGTGAAACAAGATCAAGCCGCTAAATATTAAAGTACGTCAGAAGTTGATTTCAGCGATTTTGGTATTGTTTCCAAAAATAAGCTGGAAAGACCAGCGCCTTAAGTTTCCAGTCATTTTTTTCATTTACCCTCAAGGTTTGATCTAAATGCACTACCTGGTACATCTTCCCCGCCAAAACACAATGCCCAATTAGCACTAAAAAAAGAACTGCATATAGAATAAGCTCACTCATCTTATTTTTTTTTAAACACTAATGCAGCCCAATTGTCCTTGGACTGTTGCCCTATTAATATTAGTCCTGTCTGATTTGCCACTTCCACAATGTCATTCACATCTTCCTTATAAAATCCACTTAACAACAGGTAACCCTGATTCACCAATAGCGTGGAATAAAAAGCCATTTCATCCAGTAAGACATTCTTATTGATATTTGCTAAGATGATATCAAATGGCCCAATAGGATTTACTTCCTTGATTGTCCCCAGCCACATACTGGCTGACACAGCATTGAGCTCAAAATTCTCATTGCCATTAGCCACACACCAATCGTCGATATCAAATGCTTGAATTTGACTTGCTCCGAGTAGATGAGCCATGATTGCGAGGATTCCGGTTCCGGAACCTACATCCAAAACTCGCTTTCCCTGATGGTCGATTGTACCTTGATGACGGAGCATCTGAAAAGTAGTAGCATGATGGCCAGTCCCAAATGACATCTTTGGATTGATGACAATCTCATGCTTGAAGCCGGGCTGGGAAGGATGAAATGATGCTCTGACATAGACTAAGTCATCCACCGCAATGGGATCATAGTTTTTCTCCCATTCAGCATTCCAATTGATTTTTTCCATTTCCCCTTCGGAAAGTTGGATTTGAGCTGCCTCAGAATAATTGGAAATGACTTGATCGAAAGCCTCCCGATTGAAGCCTTCAGAAAGAGAATAGGCGTCAATCCCTTCCTCCCGCTCGAGGAAGGAATCGAATCCAATTTCGGATAGCTCTGCAATAAGGATTTCCCTGAATTCCTCCAAGCAATTGATTTTAAACTCTAGGTAATCCATGAATTAGTATGATTTGATAATATTCAAGAAATCTCGTGATTTCAACGAAGCTCCTCCTATCAGCCCACCGTCGACATCTGGCTTGGAAAGTAAGTCAGCTGCATTGCCAGCGTTCATACTGCCACCGTAAAGAATTGAAGTATTATTTGCGATATCCTTACCGTACTTAGAAGCAATGTGCCTCCGAATTGCAAGGTGCATCTCTTGTGCCTCATCAGAAGTCGCGGTTTTACCCGTACCAATAGCCCAGATGGGCTCATAAGCGATCACTATTTTTGAAAAGTCAGATGCATTGAGACTGAATAGGCTATCTGTCAATTGGAATTTAACATTTGGTTCATGCGTACCGGCATTTCGAATATCAAGTGATTCGCCACAGCAAAAAATCGGGATCAGTCCACCTGCTAAGGCAGCCTTTACTTTCTCAGCAAGGACTTCGTTGGACTCTTTGAAATATCCTCTTCGCTCGGAGTGGCCGATAATCACGTATGTTACTCCG
>JBDNIP010000421.1:0-3788 GCA_041688245.1 Algoriphagus sp. | reverse complement strand
AAAATCAATACTCAAAAACTGCAAGGCCAGGATCTTTGTCTTCCGTGATTGCATATATTTTTCGTTTCAATTCATCGACAGCTATCGAACGTATAGGAATATTGACCTCATAATGTCCAATGGGTTTTCCATTGAGATCAAATTCAAAAATGGTACGAGAAGTTTCCCCCGATGTTGAAATCGAGGCTTTTGTTTTGCCTATATAGACAGCGAATATTGATTCGTTTCCAACAAATACATCACTATAGCCTCTCGGGATTGATGGGTCAACGTTAGCACTGGGATAACCATTACTATCGAATACCTCATACTTTACCTCATACTTTTTTGGCCCAAAAATACTTACGCTCTTACCATTTTCAATATTACTTATCTCAATAAGTTCGTACCGTCCTCTTGCATATGCTAGTATTTGGTTTTTTGAATTATACTCTATTGATCCTTGATTCAACCCTAATAATAAATATCCGGCATTTTCATCTACTTCTTTTGTCAATGACCATGGCCCAAATGAACCTGTTCGATTTCCTAGACTATCGAAAATTCCAAACTTGTAAGAATCGCTAGTCACGTTAGAAATGAATTTATTTGGCGCAGTAACATGAACAGAAAATCCTAAGAACCAATCCTGTTTTTGTTTTATACTTCTTATCGATTTTTGAAAATTAGTACCTAACTCATATTCATGAATAACTTTACTGTTGAGATCATATGCCCAAAAAGTATCTTCCTTAAACCCTTGATCCAGTTCCCAAATAATGGAATTGATTTCACCGGGACCATCACCTTGAACCCCTTTGCTTTGAATGTATTCCATCTCTTCTACTCCAATAAAATGAACAAGATTTCCTGTTCCATCGGTAGATACAATAAGCATGTCATTTTTGATCAAAATCTTCCTTGGATTTAAAATACTATCGTAGCTATATTTCTTTCCAGACAAAGTTTCTTTTTTATCAAAATCTTCAAACTTCAAATTGATGTTCTTATTGAGCTTATCAGGCTTTGAACATGAGAAGAATAAAATTCCTATAATCAAGGTGAAACTTATTTTTACGCTCATTTGAGATTATTTTTTTGAAAAAGAGCCAAACAAAAATCTGTTTGGCTCCATGTTAAAATAGTTTTTTGTTAGGGTCTTGTACAAGTTGGACCTGGAGATTCTATAGAATCACTGTAGGCATTTCCAAAACGGTCTTGGCAATACATCCCAGTTTCTTGACAGCAAACGGAACTACCTCCGCTGCCCCCGCCCTCCATTCCAGGCTCAGTCTGCGCCTGACTAGTAATCCCGCCAAACCCCATTGACCCCAAAAAGGCCATTCCAAAAACAAACGATTTAATCTTACTGATTTTCATAGTAATTAAATTAAGTAATTGATAAAAAAGAGCCCGGCCAGAGTCTAGCACTAATCAGCACATGTATGAACTTAATTTTTTTTTTTAATAGCAAGCCTTAGTTTAAAAAAATTTGACTCAATTATTTACAAAACTTTTATTTAAATACAAAACACAGATTTCTGTATCTCAAAGCTGATAGTACCTACTGATACAGTTTCTTATTCTGGATATAATCAGCCACAGGCTCGGGAATCAGATAGCGCACTGACTTCTTCTCCTGAATGGACTTCCGAATGAAGGTGGCAAAGAAATCGAGAGTTGAAGCCACAAATTGAGTTTGTATGCTTACCTGATCAAATTGAAAAATAAGAAGCAATTCGAATTTAATTCTCCCCAAAAAATCTCTCCAATTCTTCCTTTCTAGCTTGAGGCATCCCAATGTTTGCAGGACTCAAAATCTCATTTCCTTTGACCCAAAAGGCTTGGTCACCTTTATTATTTTTGAAAAAGGAATTATCGAGATTATTGATTTTATAAAATTGATAATCAGGGTCTAAAAAAACTTGGTAGGGAAATTTGTTGTACTCAAGATAAGCCTCCATTTTTTCTTTGGTTTTTCCTTTCTTCTCATCAATTCCAGAAAGGTATACTATTACCGATACATGAGGATATTCCTCAGAAAAGGCCTTCCAGTCCAAAATATTATCTGAAAAAGTATAGAGCGACCATTGAGCGATATCCAAATACATAACCAATTTGTTCTCACAGTCAAGGCAAATCTCCAGCGTGGAATCCCCATCATTGACAACCTCGAAATCCGCCGGAAACTCCATGACTTCAACGGGATCATCCTTACATGAAAAACTCAACATCAAGGTTGCAAGTAACATGCAATAGTGCAAATTAAAATTGGACGTCTTAGTCATTTGAAACTACTTATTTTCACTTTCATCAATACGGGGTAATCATATTCTTGGTCGGGTATTTTAGCCAATAGGTCTTGACTTAGATTTTCTCCAAATTCTTTCTTTAATACGGATTGGTAGCTTAAAAATAAAATATGATTCTCCTCTACCCCAAATGGATAGTGAAATAGGTAATCACCAGATAGACTGGTCTCCAAAATCCGCGTCTCTCCAGAATTTTTATCTACAAATAACAAATTTTTAAAAATCCCCTCAGGCTTTTGGATGTGGACACTCAAAAGGGTCAAATCCTCACTCTCGAAATATCCATCCAAATTCGCAAATCCATTTTCTTCTATCAATTCAAAGCCCCCCTCCAATAAATCCATTTCCCAAAATTTAGCAGGAATGGAATACCTGCCAAAGTCCATCGTAACTTCCGGTTTGAGTTCGGATCCACCAAATTGATATCCCTGCTTATTGAAGGTCTCAATAATCTTAAGATGGGAGTTGCCTTCGAAAAAATTCCGCTCTGTCATCGGAAGCATTTTGTTAGAATAGTTATTTTCTAAATACTTCTCCTGAACAAGCCCCGTTGAATCAGTTCGAATCAATCGATGACTCACAAATGGAAGATTATAGCCTCCATACAAAAGATAGTCTCCGGTTGCTAATTTGGTAAAGGAGCTTGGAATATAATCGACTTTAAAAATAGATCGAATCGAATTATCCACTCCAACCTGAAAAACCTCAGCTTGATCTCCTAGTGAATTAAGAACTTCAAGGTTTCCATCCTCCGATACATAAAAATCATTTAACCTTAAAAGCGTATTGGGGCCTTCCCCTACAATCGCTCTACGACCAAGGTATCTGCCGTCTTTTTCAAATTGATGGACGCAATCTTGGATAGCCTCATCGAAAACGAAAAAATACTCAGAACTGGTTCTTATTCGTAAATCTAACCCCATAAGGTTTTCAGAAGTGGTTTCAAGAGGAATAAGATCAAACACCGAAAGCTGTTCTTTAGGAAGCCTTTTGATCTCTGTTAATTTCAATTCAGAAATACCTTCCAGTTTCTCGGTGGTTGGTTTTTGACTACAGGCGACTATTAGGATGAATAAAAAAGAATATCTTAGCGATTTGAGAATTATCTTCATAAAGTGTTTTAAATAGTAAAAAAGCTTGTTTGAAAAAGATAGCTCCTAGAATTAGAAGCTATCGAGTTTTGGTGATTTTTAGCAGAACTTGCAATCTAAATAATAGGTTCTGCAAGTTTCACTTGTTCGCTGACCGTCACAGTGATAAACAGTCATCTGACCACCACATCTAACCATTCTCTGAAAACAGCCGCCTCCCGGCTCTGCGGTTCTTTGCGCCTCCACATTCCCACTGCCAAACCCCATAGCCCCCAAAAAGGCCAATCCAAATACAAACGATTTAATCTTACTGATTTTCATAATAAATAAATTAAGAAATTGATAAAAAAGAGCCCGGCCAGAATCCAGCACTAATCAGTGCATGTATAAACTTAATTTTTTTTTT
>JBDNIP010000420.1:0-3757 GCA_041688245.1 Algoriphagus sp. | reverse complement strand
GTAAGTCCCCAGAGGTCTTCTCCGTAGCCTTTGAAATTCCCAGAGTTATTGATACACCATGCCCGATTGATTAGCGTCTGATTCTTATTTTCTTCCCAATAGTCTGCGTAGCGATCTTTGAGCCCTTTGGGATTCAGACTGAGATAAGAATAATGCGCCCAAAAAAGAGGTCCTCCATATTCTTCTGCCCCATTATGCTTGAGCTGGAGGGGAAACTCAAAAGGAGCAACAACCGAAGCTTTGATCCCTCCATTATTCCTAGCCCAACCCTGATGATAAGCTTCTGGAGAAATAGGATGCGTAGGAGATGCCGCTGCCAGAATGTAAGTAATTAGGGTTTCATTATAGCCTGCTAATGGAAAGTTCATGTCCCAAGCAAAATTTGGGGACCAATGCCAATAAAGTATTTCTTGACCACCTTGGGTATGAAAATTCCAATCCATCGCTCTCCAGAGTATATCTATTTGATTGGCTAGGGTCACTTCTTCAACTGTTCCACTGTTGTAATATTCTCGAACAGCTAATAGTCCTTGGATCAAAAAGGCAGATTCTACTAAGTCAGCCCCATCGTCTTTTTGGCCGAAGGGTTTTACTTTTCCAGTTTTTCCGTCCAACCAATGTGGCCAGATTCCATGCCAGCGATCTGCTTTTTCCAAGAAACCTACCATTCGCTCAAATCGTATCCGAGCTTGATCTCGACTGATCCATCCTCGTTCTACAGCTCCTAGGATCCCTATCAATCCCATTCCTGTACCTCCTGTAGTGACGATGTGCTGATCATTATCTGGGTAGATCCCATCCAGATGAATTCGCTCCGGAGCCATTCCTGAATTAGTTTCGGCCCCATCCCAAAAATATTGAAAAGTATAGTATTGAACCGAATCTAAAAGCTGTTCATCCGAAAGCTTGACGATCGATGAAGCTTCTGGGACTGGATTTTCAGCGCATCCTGTGTAAGAAAAAACTCCGCTCAATAAGCCGAGTGATGCAATAAAACTGAATGTTTTCAGGCGACTGATCATGACTCGAATTTAGAGCTATTTATTTGGCTATTACAAAAGGGGAGATATTCGATTAGATGTCTTCCTTTTTATAAATTGATTATTTTAGATTTTAGAATTCTACGAAATCACCATGTTTAGCAGCTTTTTGCATTTTTTCATTTGCACAAATAGCTGCTACAAGTCCATGATTTTGCTGTCTGTCAGCTTCCGTATCATTGGCTGCAATTGGTTTCGCTTCTCTAAAAGCTTCTGGTAAAAGTCTTTTTGGTATCACTTCCAAAGTGGTCAGAAAGTCTTTTAATGAAGCTGCCCACTGTTTAGATAAGTCAAGATTATAAGCTTCTGTTCCAGTATTATCCGTATGACCTTTTGCTAAAAAATTTGTATCCTCATACCTTGCTGAGCCAGTGACTGATTTTTAGCGATTACTCTTGGATTGTTCCGTAAGTGATGCTTGGTCTACCGGAAACAATAATCCAGAATCACAGATGATTCTATACCTTCTCCTACGCGTTAGATTTTTTCATTCGCAAGGTTATTTTCGATTTTATCAGCTTGCCTGTCCATTTATCTTCTAATGATAGTGCTTGCGCTACCTGCTATCGCTGAATCTACGATCACGTCTGACGCAAGTATTATATGGTCCGGATATCAGGCCTTCTTAAGCGCCTTAGGCTGCACCTCCGATTGTTCGGTCTTTTACAGCTTTGCTCGTTCCGCATCTGACCACTCCAAATGAAAATTCGGCAATCATCATTTATGCTGAAAACTTACTTGTTATTTTCATTGGTGGGTATTTAGTAGAAATAAATCCAAAACGTATACTATATGCCAAAATGATAGATTTGTATCGTTTTAGGAACTCCCATAGAGGAATCTACTGCCTATTTGGGCTGAAAATTGAGTATTCGTGAATAAAAAAGCTTGAATAACTGTACGCTGCGTTACACGCTAAAAGCTCGTTTACCTTGTGTTTTGGCAAGAAAGGAGGAACTTTGTAAGCATCTTCAAAAAAATGTAGTATGAAACAGTTTCCGACCTTTTTTACCATTTGCTTTTGTATTATTCACAGTCTGGTATTTGGGCAAGAAAAAAAGGATCCTCATGTGATTTTGATTTCACTAGATGGTTTTAGATACGATTATGTGACTCGGTTCAAGCCAGAAAACCTCACTCGATTTATTGAAAATGGTGTGGAGGCAGAATCCCTAATTCCATCTTTCCCAACAAAGACATTTCCAAATCATTACACCATCGCTACGGGATTAAGGCCAGAGCATCATGGAATCGTGGACAATTCATTTTATGATCCTATCAAAAACGATATTTACCGGATCAATAGACGCGATTTGGTGATTGATGGAAGTTGGTATGGCGGCACGCCACTTTGGGTATTGGCAGAGCAAAATGGTATGAAAGCTGCCAGTTACTTTTTTGTGGGTTCAGAGGCTGATGTGCAAGGAGTCCGACCCAGTTATTATTACGATTATGATGGCCAAGTGAGTAACCTGACTCGGGTCTCCAAAGTATTTGAATGGCTTCAAATGCCAGATTCGATCCGTCCACGAATGATCACGATGTATTTCTCCGATATGGATGACGTCGGGCATAGTTACGGAGCTAGCAATGATAGTCAGCTTTTGATGCGGTTGGCGCGACTTGATCAGGAGCTAGGAGCTTTATTTGAAGGTGTGAAAAGTTTGGATCAAGACGTGAATATCATCATAGTATCAGATCATGGCATGGCTGATGTGCCTTTGGAAAATTATATCGCGCTTGATGGGATCACTCAGGGGATTTCTGGTAGTGTAGTGAATAGTGGAGCTCTAGCACATATCTATCTTGAAAATCCAGATGATAAGAGAAAAGTAATTGAGCAGATAAACGAAAAGGCAGTTGGATTTACAGTTTTCGATCCGGCAGATAAAAAATATTACAGCGATCTGAGTGTATATGGCCACCGAATTGGTGATGTGATTGTCTTGGCTGATCTAGGTTATTATTTTATTGAAAATGAACAATACAGCGAAGTCATTGCCCGTCGAATGCGTAGTGATGACACAAGCGTGAAAGGAACACACGGCGACAGTCAAGAGTATCGGGAGATGCACGGGATTTTCTACGCTCGGGGTCCACAACTGAAATCTGGATTGACGATAGCGTCATTTGATAGCATACACATTTATCCACTTATTTGTAAGATTTTAGGATTACCCACTCCCGATGATATTGATGGAAAGCTGGAGGTTTTGGAACCCATCCTAAAAGATTGAGCATGGATAAAATTGATATAAAAAGCCGAAAAGAAGTAGATTTTTTAATTCGTAGGTTTTACAAAGAAATTCGTGTTCATAAGTCACTCGGACCGATTTTCAATTCCGTAGTTGAGAATTGGGAGCATCACCTGGTTCATTTGTCAGATTTTTGGGAAATGAACCTACTGCAAAGTGGACCGGGAAAAGGACAATTCAATCCGACCAAGGCTCATCAGGAGGTCGATAAGAAAGTGGATCATTCGATTGAGCAGGCTCATTTTGAGAATTGGTTGGAGCTGTGGTTTATGACAATAGATCGGTATTTTGAAGGTGAAGTTGCAACTTATGCTAAAGAGCATGCCCGCCGGATGGCTCACATGCTTTTCATGCGGATCTGGGAAGCAAGACCGCGATAGTTTTATTTTAAAAACTTATGATAAACCAATAAATCTGAGCTGCATTTTTTTCCTTTTGCTATTCTCTTCGCAAGCGACCTTT
>JBDNIP010000419.1:0-2687 GCA_041688245.1 Algoriphagus sp. | reverse complement strand
GTATAATAAGTCATTTTCAGCATTTTACTGACACTATTGAGGATATAGGTATTAAAATGGCATGAATAATTTCAAAATCTAAGAGAAAAAAACAGCAGTGTATGGCTAAACCGACTAAGAGCCGAGTTCAAAAATTTTCTGAAAAAATAAGCCAAAAAAATATTTTGAGCTTAGTTTTTGGTTAACATAGCGCTGAGTGAAACTAAGACTACTGCTACTAGTGCACACTAACTAACCAATTCTTTAAAATATTCCCAAATAAAGAAATCATCCGAATAGTTAGAACTATAAGCCAAATAAAAGGAAAGGCTCCGTGAACAAATAAGGCCTAAGCACAACAGTCTTGAAACAGTCACTCTTGAAATGTCTCCCCTACTAATTTGGGATTTATAGCTAAAGCCATCCTGTTGATGATTATTAATTTCAGCTATACAGGCCTTATCTTACACATACATCTGATTGTCTCGGCAGGATGAATACCAGCCTACTAAAGTAAAACTAGCTATTTTGTAAACCGCAAGCATATACAGCCAACCTATCCAAACTGATGAATTTAAAATTGGATTGGAAACAGAAGACCAAGCATTATTGGCTAAATCTGTCGCTAGTTATCTAAAATTGCGAAACGCGAAACTTTGCTTTTATACTCTGGAATCAGAACTTTAAGTAGGCTGACCAGACGATCTTCATTTAAATTATTTTTGATCCCAGCTTCTAATTCTTCTAATAACAAACCCATTAAAAGGAATTCAACTGGCGAAGACTCAACAATCCGAATTTTAGGATGGTAAGTTTCCTTGTAACCCTCCGAACTTGAAACTAATTCTTCAAATAGTTTTTCCCCAGATCGCAACCCGGAAAATTTGATATCAATGTCTTTAAAAGGTATTCTGCCTGAGAGCTTTATCATCTGAATAGCCAAGTCGAATATTTTCACGGGTTTACCCATATCAAAAACAAATATCTCGCCTCCATTTCCCATAGATCCTGCTTCGAGTACTAAACTACAAGCCTCGGGAATAGTCATAAAGTAACGAACAATGTTTTTATCAGTGACCGTCACTGGTCCACCGGACTCAATCTGCTTTGTAAACGTGGGAATGACGGAGCCATTAGAACCTAAGACATTTCCAAACCTGGTAGTTATAAATTGAGTTTTTAAACTCGAAAGATTAGCCAAAAACTTTGACTGCATATAGATTTCTGCACACCTTTTGGATGCGCCCATCACGTTTGTAGGATTGACAGCCTTATCCGTACTGATAAATATAAATTTCTCAACGCCCACTAATTCTGAAATATCCGCCAGATTTTTTGACCCAATTATATTTGTCTCTATAGCAAGCTTTGGAAATGACTCCATTAACGGGACGTGTTTGTAGGCAGCAGCATGAAAAACATAGTTAGGTCTATACGCCTCAAAGATCTCCATTAAAGATGATTTATTCCTTATATCAGCAAGAATTGGAATTACCGGAAATGATACCGAATGTCTGTTCAGTTCTTCATTGATATCAAATAAAGCTGATTCGGCCATATCCAATATAATTAGCGCGGATAAATTATTCTTACATAACTGACGACAAATCTCACTACCGATAGATCCCGCTCCGCCAGAGACAAGTACCACTTTATTCAAAAGATTAGCTCTCAGATGATCTTGATTAATACTGATACTTTCCCTTCCAAGTAAATCTTCAAGATTAATATTCCTCAAGTCATTGATCCCAATATCCTTTGTAGAAAGGGCGCTGTAACTTGGTGCAAATTTTACTTCGACTTTCAGGTTAAGACAGATAGTTAAGACATTATCTTTCCGTTCCGCTGAAAGACTATCGGAGGCAATAACCAATTCTTTAATTTTATTTTTTACTATAAAATTCTCAATTTTAGAATGATCAGTCAAGATTTTTTTTCCAAACAAAGTCTTCCCTTTCATTTTCAAATCTTCGTCAAAAAAAGCACATACATTGCGGATTGGATTGGATTCTCTATTCAAAATCTGAAATACCATACTACCCTGCCCGCCTGCACCAAGTATTATTGTGTTAATCGAATTCTGCTCAAATTTAAATACCCTGTGATACGTCTCTTTAATTAGTAATCTGTAAAGTATAATGGCTATAAATGAACCAAAATGACTCAAAACAATGAAGGCTAAAGTAATAGGGGTAACATATGCAGACGCTATAGCCAAATAATTGAGGAAGATCGAGATTGAAATGGCAAAAAAGAACAAAACTGCAAAATTAATAATCTCATTTATATCAGTAAACCTAACAAAAGATTTGAATGTGCTTTTTGAAAGCATAGCTAGTGCTATGACAGCTATCATTATCAGAGACCACTTTACAGCATTTTCGAACGAAATGATTGCGGTATTAATGCCACATAAAAATAAATAGGCAATTGTAAAATTAAACGTAACCACCAAAAGATCTAGAATTAATATAAGCTGAACCGGAATAAATGGAACCTTCTTAATCCACGCAGAAATATGAATTTTAAAGGATATTAAGTCAATTTTTTTCATGTCAATACTTATCAAAAAGATTAGAGTTGAATCGTCTAAGATTGTTTTTAATAGTTCTTGTGGCATTAAATTCCCTGCCAATAGCACCTTCATTACTGTAGCTATATTCCCAACGGAATGAATCATTGGTTCTCAGTTCAATAGATTTTGATCT
>JBDNIP010000418.1:0-6861 GCA_041688245.1 Algoriphagus sp. | reverse complement strand
CGTCCATCAAGGCTCCATTTAAGTGAATAGCGCCAATAAAGGATCCGGGTCCACCACCGATTAATCCTATCTTTAATTTTTTTGGGATAAGCATAGTTAGAAATACTTTATTGGATTCTCAAGGTATAATTAATTAATTTTTAATTGATAATTTATCTAAAATTCAGTGAATCGAGCTATTAAATTTTTAATAGCCTTAGAAGGTTACAAGTGGCTTCTACAAAATTATTTTTTCTCTTTAATAACTAAGTCAAATCAACAACTTAAAATCTAACCAAAAGCCGAAACCTCAACATTTGGGAGGACTTAACTCTTAGATTATTCCATACTCTTTTTGATGAATCTGGTTATTGAGACCCGTCTTTAGCTCATGATGTTGACGCAGTCTTTTTCTGGGGATTAAGGTATGCGACAATATTTTTTTTAAGATGCTAATCTTTTGGCTAGGGACCGAGCTATTTTGTTAGTATTTACTACCCAGTCATTCAGATATATCATCCCCTTTTCAGTGTAGGATTGATTACTGACGGATATTTTAATGCGCAGCGGACCTTAGAAGTGATTCACCTGATTCGAGTACACGGAGTATCTTGCGATTTCTTCGTTACAGGTGGGCAGATTCACACCGATTTTCATGCTGGTGCCAAATTAAAATCTTCAGCACAAGGATTAATTACTTTGACAACCTATAGAATGGGAATGCTAATCGGCTTTTAGGCAGTGGGATTGATTTCCAATTACTTCTTCGATTCAACCGGTAATCATGATTGGAAATTAATTTGGTTGATTCCTTCTGGGATTTCTGTAATGGTTTTGCTATTTTTCGTCGCCCTTTTCAAAAAAGAGAAAATTAACTCACTTCAATAAACCCTTATGACCAAACCTATTGATACCGGAAGGAGAGATTCCTTCAAGAAAGTCCTTCTGGGAGGAGCTGCTTTCGGCGCAATGACTTCCCTAGATTTTAAGAAAGAAAAGCCAAACATGCTCAAAGGAAACATTAATCATGGAGTTTGTGCATGGTGTTTTCGCGATTACACGCTCGAAGAGCTTTGCGTAGAAGTAAAGAAAATAGGTATCAAAGGAATTGATTTGATTGGACCCGGTAACTGGGAGATCCTTAAAAAACATGGGATTCACTCTTCCATGTGCAATGGTGCGGAGATTAGCTTAGTAGATGGATTTGGAGAAATCAAATTTCATGATCAGTTAGAAAAAAATTACGCTAAATTAATACCTTTAGTTGCTCAAGCTGGATATACTAATCTCATTTGTTTCTCAGGTAATCGAAGAGGAATGGACGATGAGACTGGACTGAAAAACTGTCAAGCTGGATTGGAGCGGATTGTTCCTATAGCTGAAAAGCATGGCGTAATTATTCAAATGGAATTACTCAACAGTCGAGTAGATCACAAAGACTATCTATGTGATAAATCTGCATGGGGAGTGGAGTTGTGTAAGCGAATTGACAGCGAAAACTTTAAACTGCTTTTCGATATCTATCACATGCAAATCGATGAGGGAGATCTCATTAGAAGTATTCGAACAAATCATCAATATTTTGGCCATTACCATACTGCAGGTAATCCTGGAAGGAATGAGTTGGACGCTAACCAGGAAATTAACTATACCTCGATCATGCAAGCGATCGTGGATTCAGGATATAAAGGATACGTCTCTCACGAGTTTATCCCGAAGTCTGCAGATAAGATGGGATCATTAGCACAGGCTGTAGCTGTTTGTGATGTATAAATTAAAATAAACCAAAAAACCAATTTATGGCGAATCAATCGTACGATGCAATTGTAGTGGGGTCGGGAATTAGTGGCGGTTGGGCTGCTAAGGAGCTGACCGAGAAGGGGCTGAAAGTATTGCTTCTCGAACGTGGTCCGAATGTGGAACACATCAAAGATTATAAGACCGCAACTCTTCCTCCTTGGGAAGTGCCTCATCGTGGAAGAAGAACGCAGGAACAATTAGAAAATCATCCAAACTTGAGAAGGGATTACGTACTCAATGAGCTCAATCTTGATTGGTGGGCACACGAAGACGAATCACCGTATGTGGAGGAAAAGCCCTTCACTTGGTTTAGAGGATATCAAGTAGGAGGTCGTTCGTTACTTTGGGGACGTCAATCTTACCGATGGGCGGACGTTGATTTTGATGCAAATGCCAAAGAAGGAATTGCAGTAGATTGGCCGATCCGTTATAAGGACATAGCACCTTGGTATAGCTATGTGGAGAAGTTTGCAGGAGTTTCCGGTTCCAAAGATAATCTAGCGATACTGCCTGATGGCGAGTTTCAGCCACCTATGCCGATGAACTGTGTTGAAAAAGATGCAGCAGCTCGAATTAAAGCGCATTATAAAGGTTCACGAACTTGGACAATAGGTCGACCTGCAAATATCACACAGCCACTTCCAGGACGTGTAGGCTGTCAGTACAGAAACAAATGCTCATTGGGCTGTCCATTTGGAGGCTACTTCAGTACGCAGGCTTCAACTTTGCCAGCTGCTGTAGCTACCGGAAATCTAACATTGAGACCTTGGTCAATTGTAAGGAAACTTATATACGATAAGGATACTCAGAAAGCCACTGGAGTAGAAGTACTGGATGCAGAAACAAATCAGACGATAGAATACGATGCGAAAATCATCTTCCTATGCGCCTCTTCCTTCAATTCTACTGCTATCCTGATGAGATCTGCCACAGATATCTGGCCAGGTGGATTGGGGAGCGCCTCTGGGGAGCTTGGACATAATGTAATGGATCACCACTTCAGACTTGGAGCCAATGGTCAGATGGATGGCTACGAAGACAAGTATTACTTCGGGAGACGCCCAACAGGACTCTATATCCCAAGATTCAGAAATCTTGATGGTGAAAAGCGTGATTACATCAGAGGATTTGGATACCAGGGCGCTGCCAGCAGAAGTGGATGGAACAGAGATGTCGCCGAGTTGAATTTTGGCGCACCCATGAAAGATGCTTTGACAGCTCCAGGGCCTTGGAGTGCCGGATTTACCGCATTCGGAGAGATTTTACCCTATCACGATAACTTAATCAAGCTGAGTGATACGGTGAAGGATAAGTGGGGAATGGAGGCTTTGGTCATAAATGCAGAGATCAAAGCAAATGAAATTAATATGCGTAAAGATATGATGTCTGATGCAGCCGAGATGCTGGAAGTTGCGGGATTCAAAGATGTCAAAACATATGATGCTGGCTATACTTTTGGCCAGGGTATTCACGAGATGGGAACTGCAAGGATGGGAAGAGATCCAAAAACTTCGGTATTGAATGGTAATAACCAAGTGTGGGATGCGAAGAATGTTTTTGTAACTGATGGAGCTTGTATGACTTCTGCCGCAGCACAGAATCCTTCTTTGACTTACATGGCTCTGACAGCCAGAGCAGCGGAATTTGCAGTAGAAGAATTGAAGAAGCGAAACCTTTAATCTAAAAACGACAAGACTATGACTATGAATAGAAGAGACGCGCTGAAAAGCGTCATGGCAATGATGGGAGGTACGATGGTCGGTGCTACGGCTTTCTTGACAGGTTGCGCCCCTGAATATCAAATCGAAGGTCTAAACTTCAGTCCTGAGGACATTGCTTTTTTGGATGAGATAGGAGATACTATAATTCCACAGACAGATACACCCGGAGCGAAGGCAACAGGAATCGGAGCCTTTATGGTGATGATGGTCTTGGAGACTTATGATGCAGTCCAACAGAAGGTATTTGTTGATGGGTTGAATATGATCCGAAAGGATTTCAAATCAACCAAAGATTCTGACTTCGTTGAAGCTTTACAAGAAGATCGATTAGCCTATCTAAATGCTATGAATGATCAATTCAAAACCAGTAAAGGGGAAGAAGCCAAAGTGGTTGATATGCTGAGAGACTTGACCGTTTTGGGTTACTTCACTTCAGAGATCGGAGCAACTCAAGCCTTGACTTATGTTGAGGTTCCGGGTAAATTTGAAGCCTCTATTCTTTGGAGCGAGTCTGACAAAGCCTTCGCGATTTAGGAAAAATAAATTCAAACTAAAAGCCTGCTTTTTTCTGAAGCAGGCTTTTTTTATTCCTAAAATTTTTGTCAGATTCTTGAAGATTTTATTGATCCGTCGCGTTTTTTGAGCTGAAATTTCTGAAAAGAAGAAGATATAGTACCAGAAAAATCAAAACTAAATGTGCCACTTCAAACTGTGCCCAAATCTGTGACCTGTTGATTAGTGATTTTGCTTTTACCACTAATTTTTCACCTTCTACAAGTTGAATGTCCGATAGGCTTTCAAGGTCTTTTCGAGCATGAGAGATTCTGGAGTCATAGCGCTTCACTTGTTCAATATTTACACCCGAAGAGTCCGTGTACAGCAACTCATAACTGCTAATATTTAAGTCATTCTCTATGATCTTTTTGAAATCAGCCAAATAAACCCCCTCTTTATTGGTGAGGTTAGTTTTTTCGAAAATGGAAATTATTGAAAGGATTTCATCTTCATTTTTAGTGATTTCTTTGATAATATCGCCATAATCAAAGTTTATGTTGCAGTGATCAACTAGCTCCTGAATAACAAAAAGTTTTTCTGATATATCAAATATGTAGCCTTTCACTACTAGCCGGTCGTTGTAGACTTCTGAGAATGCTTTACTGATTTCTTTGAAAGATGAACGCTCAATTAGATTTTTAGCATAGATTAATAATAAGAGCAAGCTAACAATTATCAGTGCT
Organism: Algoriphagus sp.; assembly: GCA_041688245.1. Lineage (GTDB taxonomy): Bacteria > Bacteroidota > Bacteroidia > Cytophagales > Cyclobacteriaceae > Algoriphagus. The sequence goes on along the minus strand of JBDNIP010000418.1, from coordinate 2,123 downwards.
CTAATTTTTTTTCGTTTACTGAACGAGTCCTCCATCGGTTGTTTGTTTTGCTTACTAGTTTCGGATTCTAATAAAGAACCTTTAAAAGATAAACCAAAAAAAAACTGAGATTAAGTCATCTTAATTTTCCTCTAATTTCACTAGTTGGACTAGGTCTGGTTGGTTGAAGAAATCAAGATTCCGGCTTTTTATCAAAAATTCGTACGTAATCGATTTCCATCCGCTGTGGCCAGATCGAAGTATCAATGCCTTTTTCTCCTCCCCAGTTTCCTCCTACGGCTATATTCAAGATCAGGTGGAAAGGATGATCGAAAGGCCATTCGGCAGTAGATTTATCTGAATTAGTAAAAGTGAAGTACACCTCACCATCGATATAAAAGTCAATTTTATCACTTTTCCAATCAATCGCATACGAATGGAACTCTGTGTTGAAATCTGGAATCGATTTTGTTTTTCCTACATGAGTACCGATAGAATGGTTGAATGCTTCGGTATGTACAGTGCCGTGAATGACAGACGGATCGTATCCTACATGTTCCATAATATCAATTTCACCACTTTTTGGCCAACCTCCGTAGGCGTTAGTTTCTGTGAGCATCCAGATTGCTGGCCAAGTTCCGATACCCTCGGGTAATCTAGCTTTTATTTCAAAATAGCCATAGGTCCAAGTTCCTTTTCCTTTGGTGACCAGTCTCGCTGAAGTATAGCCTTTTGCTTTGGAAGAGTCAGCATGCACCTCAATGATTAATCTCCCATTTTCTACTCGGGCGTTTCTTGATTCAGCGGTGTAATCTTGAAGCTCATTGTTTCCCCAACCATGGTCACCGATATTATAAGTCCATTTAGTTGAGTCTGGTAGGCCATTTGTATCAAATTCATCTGCCCACAGTTGCTTTGCCAGAGTTTTTTGCTGAGCCATTAAGGTGTTTGAGCTGATTACAATACATATAATAAGTAGCAGATTTTTCATTGGTACCAATTTATAAAAACTTAACAAGAAGCTAGTGGTTGAATAAATACGAATAACTAAATAAAATGAAATCTCAGAATTGAATTATTGTTCGTATTTTTAGCTAAGCATATAAACCCAATTTCTAATGGCATATTATCATCGTCTCGGTACGATCCCCCCCAAGCGACATACACAATTCCGCCAATCCGACGGCAGTCTTTATAAAGAAGAAGTGGTGAGTTCAAAAGGTTTCTCGGGAATCTACTCTACCATGTATCATATCTACAATCCGAACGAGGTTAAGTCAATCGGAGAGCCAAAGCCTTTTGACTGGAAAGTAGCCAAGGCCTATGGATTAAACCAAACTCATCTCAAAACTTCCGGAATAGGAATCACAGGTGAAGATTACCTGAGTGCTCGTCGAATCCTGATGATGAACTCTGATGTGATGATGGGAATATGTACTCCAAAGCAGCGGAAGATGGACTATTTCTTCAAAAATGCGGACGGAGATGAGCTGATCTACATTCACGACGGCGAAGGGGTAATGTATTCTCAATTTGGAGTCTTGGAAGTTCGAAAAGGAGACTACATCGTCATCCCTCGGACCACTATCTACAGATTCGAATTTAAAGAAGAAGGACCTTTGAGACTTTTGATCATTGAATCCAAAGGGCCGATCGAGACCGTGAAGCGCTATCGAAATGAGGTCGGGCAGCTGCTTGAAAACTCTCCCTATTGTGAGCGAGACATTCGTACACCAAATGAGCTGAAAGCAGAAAAAGAAAAGGGAGATTACCTGATTCAGATCAAAAAGCAAGGGATGCTTCACCAGTATACTTATGGGCATAGCCCCTTGGATATCGTGGGTTGGGATGGTTACTTGTATCCTTATGCCTTATCGATTTACGACTTTGAGCCAATTACTGGACGGATTCATCAGCCACCACCAGTTCACCAAACTTTCCAGGCTTTTGGCTTCGTGATTTGTTCTTTTGTGCCAAGATTATCTGATTACCATCCGCTTTCTATTCCTGCACCCTACAATCACTCAAATATTGATTCGGATGAAGTGTTATACTATGCTGAGGGGGAATTTATGAGTCGAAAGGGAATCGATAGAGGTTCATTTACCATTCATATGGGCGGCTTGCCACATGGTCCTCATCCG
>JBDNIP010000417.1:0-2886 GCA_041688245.1 Algoriphagus sp. | reverse complement strand
GAAATTATCGGAAGCTTGGTTTTGGAATCAATCGTACTATCCACTTTCTCACCAGCATCCGCCACTCCACGAAAGCCATGCTCGGGGACAAATACTTTCTTCACCGAGATTCCTTTTTCCAATAAAAAATCAACCACATGCTGCTGATTGCTCTGGGTAAGAATACTTGTCTGATTAGCTACGATACCAATGGATTTCCCAGCTAGTTTTGAAAGATATAATTCAGGCTGGTCAGCTGCCGTAAGAATTGTCGTTTCCTGGGCCTTTAGCTCAGCGGCAGGGAAGATCAGGAACAGGGATAGACCGAAAATGAAAATAAAGGAGATGAGTTTCATTTGCTTCATGCTATTTTGCAGAGTATTTCAACAAATTAACGCAGTCAATTGAACCTTTCCTATTTCATTGCTAAAAGAATCAGCTTCAAAGGCTCCGGTGGGTTTTCGGTCACTATCTATAAAATCGCGGTTGGAAGTTTAGCGCTGGGCCTTGCGGTTTCTCTTATAGCCTTCATGGTTTTAGGAGGGTTTCAAAAGACGATTTCTGATACGATTTACGGTTTTACAGGACATTTCCAAGTCCAACGTTTTACAATGAGCAATGACTTTGAGGAATCTCCTTTTTCTCTAAAGTCGGATTTTGTTCAAAATCACACCAAGCTTGATTTTATAAGTGGTATCCAGTCTTTTGCACACAAGGCAGCTTTAATAAAAGGAGAGGAAGAGGTACAAGGCGTTTTAATGAAGGGAGTCGGGCAAGATTTTGACAGTCTGCGATTCAAACCCTACTTAATCGAGGGTAGATTATTGAAGATTCCTACCGAGGGCACCTCCAACGAGGTCATGTTAAGCTCCTTCATTGCCAATAAATTAAATCTTAAAGTGGGTGATAAGATTACCTTATATTTTGTGCAGGAGCCTCCACGGTATCGACGTGTTCAAATTGTCGGCATATTTCGAACTTACTTAGAGAATTTTGATGAAAAAATTATGTTGGGTGAGCTTCAGACTATTCGCAATCTGAATGGTTGGTCAAGCGACCAAGTTGGAGGCTTGGAAGTATTTTTGAAAAACACTAAAAATCTTCAGGATAATTACTTCCAAACAGAGTCAATTATCGATTATGATCTGAAACTTATTGATAACAGGGAAAAGTACTTGGAGATATTTGATTGGCTCAAACTTCTGGACACTAATGTCTATGTTTTTATAGGACTGATAGGTTTTGTGGCCATCTTCAATGTGGCAGCGATTCTGTTCATTTTAATTATGGAGCGAACTCAAATGATTGGAATGCTCAAAGCGCTTGGTGCATCAAATTCCCAAATCAGAAAGGTCTTTTTCTGGAATGGAATAAATATTCTTATCCGTGGACTCTTGATAGGAAATGCAGTAGGACTGGGAATTGGTTTTCTTCAGGACCGATTTCGATTTATTCCTCTTGATCCGGAAAGTTACTATATGAACTATGTACCGATCGATTGGAACTGGCCAATAATTCTTTTCATCAATGGCGGAATAATAATCCTTACGGCTGCTATTCTATGGATTCCGGTCATGGTCATCACCAAAATAGATCCTATCAAATCAATTAAGTTTGATTGAGTTTGTGTGGTTTGAAAATACTTAGCAACTTCATACAGATCACTCCAATTACTGCTTCTTTGAAGATGCTGCTACTCATTTTTGAAGTTCCTTTCGTTCGATCAGTGAAAATGATTGGTACTTCTATTAGTTTAAATCCAAGCTTCCAGGCAGTGAATTTCATCTCAATTTGGAAAGCATAGCCAATAAATTTGACCTCTTCTAACCTGATTCCCTGCAAGACGCTTTTATGATAACATTTGAAACCTGCAGTCGCATCCTTCACTGGAAGTCCAGTAATAAATTTCACATAAACACTTGCGAAATATGACATCAAAACTCTACCTATCGGCCAATTCACCACATTTACTCCAGTGATGTACCGAGAACCAATAGCGAGGTCATAATCCGACAGCGCACATGCCTCATACAGGCGAATCAAATCGTTAGGGTTGTGTGAAAAATCTGCATCCATTTCAAAAATATAATCATAGTCATGCGCAAGAGCCCATTCGAAACCGTTGATATAAGCAGTCCCAAGCCCCATCTTTTGGTTACGCTGAATCAGATGAAGTCTAGTGGAGAAATCAGCCTGTAAGTCTATTACAGCCCTTGCAGTACCGTCTGGACTTCCATCATCAATCACCAACAACTCAAAATCACCGTCAAGATTCATAACTTCATGAGTAATGTCACGAATATTTTCTATTTCATTATACGTAGGTATAATGACAAGTTTACGGTGATCCATAGGTTTGATAAAGCCCAAAAGTAAGGTTTACCGTTCATTTTTGAAGAATGGCAACTATTATTTTTACACTTTTCCTATTTTTGACAAAATTTAAACTATGCAAAAGCCTGTTGCCATCGTGAGCTATGTTTCCACTGGCACTTACGATTCCAATGACATCGATGAAGACGCAATTCTATCAGCACTTCTCAGCGAGCTAGAGATTCCCAATGAAATCATACCATGGTCCGTTACAGACGAAGACTGGACTCGATTTTCATACTTATTGGTCAAATCAGTTTGGGATTACTTTGATTTCTATCCGCAGTTTCTCCAATGGATAGCTGATCGAAAGTCAGAAGGAACCCCCGTTTTGAATAATTTGGATACCATTCGATGGAATTCTTCAAAAACCTACTTATTAGAAATTGAGGAAAAAGGTTTTCCTGTAATCGCTGGAAAATTACTGAAAAAAGGATCCCATTTTGACGGAGACTCAATCGCATCATATAGCAACGCTGTGACATTGGTGGTAAAGCCATTAGTGAGTGGTGGATCCAAGAATACCATAAAAAT
>JBDNIP010000044.1:0-2890 GCA_041688245.1 Algoriphagus sp. | reverse complement strand
TAGTCCCAATCATTTCGGGAACTTGGTAAAAGATTGACCGAGATGCTGATCCAATATTTCCAAGATCCTGATATTTCCAACCACTCTTGGCTACAGGGTCGTAGTTATGGTAATTATTCAGTAAAGTGTCTTGTGGGAATATTTGGAGCCGATTTCGCTTAATATCCTTCTCGAAAAAATGAAGACTCGTATTTGGCCCATAAATCATCTTGGTCGAGTCGTCTAACAGTGATCTCCTCCCTTCAAGTTCTTCCTCCTCAACCTCTTCATTAACGCGAACCTGATTTGGATTTTGAGTAGTGACTGGTCGGGTTGTTTTGGGTATCGGGCGCTGTGCATTCGCATACTGAAAAGCAACTAGTATCAACAGAATTAGAATACCTAAAAACTTTATTTTCACTGAGCGCAACCTTTATTTAGGACCTTAAGATGGATTAGTTCTTCCAAAATAGCCAAATCTTTCTCAGGTATGACTACCTCAATAGGCAGTACAAAAATCGGAATTTCTTCCAGAAATCCTGCTGGAGCAGAAGATTTAACTTTCCCAGCATCTTTTTCAGTGGTTAAAAACACAACATGATTGCTTGTTGACTTTTCAAATGCTTCTCTTAATTCAGTAAAATCTTTCAATGAATAGGAATGGTGATCGGGGTAAGTGAAGTAAGATTCTAACTTAAAATTCGATGAGACATATTGTTTTAAAGCTTGATCATTTGATAATCCTGAAAATAAGATAACCTGATCGGAGAATTTAAAATCAATAGTTAATGAGTATGGTTTTCCATAAATGGTGGATGAAAAAAATATGGGAGTATCAGGTCCAGTATACTTTATTATTTTTTTAGAAAGGGCTAGCCGCTGAGCTTGACTGATATTCAGTGGGCTCTTAGTCACCACAATAGCATCAGCTCGTCGAGCTCCTTTTCTTGACTCCCTCAAACTTCCCATTGGCATTAGGTAATCTTCTGGGAATAGATTAAAAAACGTGGTCAGTAGAATAGCTAAATCTGGCTTGAAGTAACGGTGCTGAAATGCATCATCCAGCAAAAGTAAATTTGTCTCAGGGGTCGCTAAGGCAATTTTCTCAGCAGCGGAAACTCGATCTTCCCCAACATAAACAGAAATATCGGGGTCAAATTTTTTCAAAATTTGAAAGGGCTCGTCACCAATTTCGAAAGGTGTGCTGATGGAAGTAGCTTTCAAAAAACCTTTGGTATGCCTTCCATATCCTCGACTAAGAATTGCTGTTTTTTGATCTCGGTATAACATTCGAATCAGAAACTCTATCATGGGGGTTTTTCCTGTACCTCCTACACTCAAGTTACCCACTACAATGCTGGGAATTGCCGATTTTTTCATCTTCAACAGTCCAATTTCAAAGAAGGAATTTCGAATAGCTGTCGCCAGATCGTAAAGCACTGCAAGAGGATAAAGTAATAAACGGTACCAGCGCATGAGTTAGAATTAGTATTTTTGATCAAAGAAACATAAAAAATATGGGATACAAGATTGGTGAAGTGATTTCAAGCTTAGAAATACTGGCTCCTCCAGCCTATCAAGAATCCTATGATAATGCCACGCTGATTACAGGAGATCAAAACTGGGACGTAACTGGCATGCTATGCGCTTTAGATTGTACCGAGGCAGTTGTAGAGGAAGCAATTTCCCTGGGAGCTAATCTAATTATAGCACACCATCCCATAGTTTTCAAAGGCCTGAAAAGTATCACCGGAAAGAATTATGTAGAACGAACCATCATCAAGGCGATCAAGGCTGATATCGCAATTTATGCGATCCACACCAATCTCGATTACGTAGCTCACGGTGTCAATAAACGAATTTGTGATCGGCTTGGATTATCTAAAACTAGAATTTTGAGTCCAAAAAAACAAATCTTAAATAAATTAACATACTATGTACCAACGGCTGAAGCGAAAAAAACCATGGATGCGGTATTTGCAGCAGGAGCAGGCAAAATAGGAGAATACACTGACTGCGCATTTCAAACTGAAGGGATAGGGACATTTACACCATCATCCAAAGCCAATCCTACGATTGGCTTCCAAAATAATGCGGAGCGTGTAGATGAATCAAGAATAGAAGTATTACTGCCAGCCTACCTTGCAAATCAGGTCATCACAGCTTTGAAAAAAGCTCATCCATACGAAGAGGTAGCATTTTACTTAAATCAACTTGAAAATGAGAATCAGGAAGTGGGGGCAGGTATGATAGGTGAGTTAGAAAGTCCGCTTGAAGCAGAGGAATTTCTTGATTTGCTGAAGAAAAATATGAATCTAAAAGTAGTAAAACATACAGCAATCAGTCAGCGGAAAATTAAAAAAGTTGCTGTGTGTGGAGGGGCAGGAATTTTTCTGCTGTCTTGCGCAAAGGGAGCAGAAGCAGATGCTTTCGTCACTTCTGACATCAAATATCATGAATTTTTCGATGCAGAAGGTCAATTAATCATTTGCGATATAGGACATTATGAGAGTGAGATTTTCACAAAAGAATTAGTAGGAGAGTTTTTGTCCCAAAATTTCCGTAATATTGCACTCTATTTGACAAAAATAGTTACAAATCCCTCATTCTATCGATAGTACATGGAAAGTACAGTAGCACAGAAACTCGAAGCTATTCACAACCTTCAACTTTTAGACTCAAGATTAGACGCGATATTAAAAGTTCGTGGAGCTCTCCCTGAAGAAGTTCAGGACTTAGAAGATGAAATAGCTGGTTATAATACACGTTTAGACAAGTTCAAAACAGAGATTGACTCATTTGATGATGAGATAAAAGCTCTCAAAGAAGGCATCAAAGAATCTGAAAAGCTGATTAAAAAATATCAGGAACAACAGATGAATGTTAGAAATAACCGTGAATATGACGCAAT
>JBDNIP010000416.1:0-1808 GCA_041688245.1 Algoriphagus sp. | reverse complement strand
GTACTTTGGCCATTTAAGTCATCCCAGAAGTGAACTGGAAAAGATTGGTATTCACCGCCGATCTTATCTTTGAAGTATGCAAAAACCACCGGATCGATGCTGCCATTGTTATCAAAATCTTTTGCATAGATTTTCACAGGTTGCTCTACAGAAGGATGGTAGAAATTATTTTCGCCGAGATTTCCCACGATAAAATCAGTATCGCCATCTTGATCAAAATCCCCTGAAGCAATTGAATTCCACCAACCAAGATAATTTTCCAATCCAGTCTCTTCCAATTTCTTCAAGTTGGCACCATCATTTCTGAAAACGGTGATCTGCATTAATTCGCCCACCACAATCAAATCAACTTTGCCATCTCCGTCCACATCAGCCCAAATCGCATCACTCACCATACCTATCTCTCTCAGTTCAGGTGCAACTTGATCTGTCACATCTTCCAAAATCCCACCTTTATTACACAGCAAAAAACTTTTTTCAGGCTTCGGGTAATTAGCTAGGGGCGTTCGCCCACCCACAAATAAATCAAGATATCCATCGCCATTGAAATCCGCACCACGAACTACAGATCCGCTTCCTGAAACACTTTTGAAACTAGTATCTTGACTGAAATTCCCTAAGCCGTCATTTCTAAAATATCTGTCATTGTATTCCAGTGCATTTAGCGCAAACTCATTACTTCCGCTTACTAAGTATAAGTCCAGATCCTGGTCATTATCCAAATCGACCAGCAGTATCCCCATCTCTTCGTAGGTATTACTTTGATCTTCAAAAAGATTGCGAGAACTGAAGCTACCATCCGCAGATTGAATAAACAGTTGTGGCTCGTATCCAGAGGAAGATCCCACAATAAAGTCTTCAAGTTGGTCCCCGTTCACGTCTCCTACAGCAAGTGCAGGGCCGTATTGACTAAGCTTGTGAGGAATGGTTCGTTGTATATTATAATCCACTTTATCCTCTTCTTGATGGGTGAAAATGATTCCCGATTCAGCTCCTAGAGCAGCAAAAAGTTGATTTTTGGTTGGCTCATCCATAATGGCCACATTTCTTTTTCCGGTTTTAGAATCAGCGTATTTGACCTTCAAAGTCTGATTTACACCGGGATTGGAAATACTGGAAACTTTACCATCGGGCCAGATAACCTCCAATGACGAAACCTGTGTATCAGTATTGAGTCCAAAGTGTGCTATGTTTTCAACAGATGACATAAAACCTCGATAAACCTGCATTTCCTGGTAATAAGATTTTTGTTTATCGACTCGTACCGCAATTTTAGCTCCCAAGCCTTGCGGATTTTTTGAAGTCCCTATCAGTTTTATTCTGAGATAATTGGGACTATCAGCCTTTCCATTCAGTTTGTTTTCATAGATAGCTGCCGGATCATTAATATTGTTAATTATATAATCCAAATCCCCATCTCCATCCAAATCGGCAAAAGCGGCACCATTGGAAAATGAAGGCAAATCAAGCCCCCATTCAGAACTCATATCTGAAAAATTAACCCCGTTAAGATTTTTGAAGGCATAATTCGGAATCTTGACGATCGGGATAGAGTCCAGCAACTGGCTGACGCTGGCAACAGTACCTACATCACCACGATAATTTGCAAAATCTTTATCTGTAATGTCTCTGGGATAGCCATTCGTAATCAAAATATCACGCAGTCCATCATTGTCAACATCCACAAAGAGCGGAGACCAAGACCAATCCGTCTGATAGATCCCTGCCATCATACCTACCTCGCTAAAAGGCAAACCCGCTCCGTTATTTTTGTGGAGCATATTCCGGACGTATAGATATTGATAGTC
>JBDNIP010000415.1:0-1682 GCA_041688245.1 Algoriphagus sp. | reverse complement strand
TGGAAGAGGGATTGCCGCTCCTCAACTCGGAATCATGAAGCGACTTTTTTACCTGAATCTGGATCGATCCTATATCATTATCAATCCCGAACTTACAACTCTAAGTGAAGCGAAATTCGAGCTTTGGGATGACTGCATGTCTTTTCCCAACCTGTTGGTGAAGGTTGCCCGACACCAATCGCTGACTTTGACTTATTTGGATAAGAATTGGGAAAAGCAGTCTATGGATGTTACAGGAGCACTTTCTGAATTGATCCAGCACGAATATGCTCATCTGGATGGAATCCTCTGCACCATGCGGGCGATTGATGGGAAGAGTTTTAGGTTGAAATAGAAATAAAAAAGATATGCTTCGCAAGCTATGCTTCCCGAGATATGCCTTCGGCGAAATATGCTTCGCAAGATAGATTCTAAAATAGCTGCCTTTAAGCTATCTCAATTCTATCTGCTCGAAGAGCTATCTTTTTAAAGCCCTTGCTACTCCCATCTAGTTTCTTCATCCTCAAGAATCCACTACCTTTGCCACATGGAAGAAATTCAGAAAAAAGATATTCGTAAGCTTTCCCTCACAGCGCTGGAAGAGTTCTTTTTGGCACATGGTGAAAAGAAGTTCCGGGCAAAGCAGGTCTACGAGTGGCTTTGGAACAAGTCCCTGAAGAATTTTGATGACATGAGCAATATCTCTCTGAGTACGCGAGAAATGCTCAAAACGTACTTTGAGATCAATCATATCTCGGTAGATCTGATGCAGCATTCTTCTGATGGGACCATAAAAAATGCAGTGAAACTCTACGATTCAATGATTGTAGAATCGGTTTTGATCCCGACGTCCAAGAGAATTACTGCCTGTGTAAGTTCCCAAGTGGGTTGCAGTCTCAATTGTAATTTTTGCGCAACTGCTCGTCTTAAGCGCATGCGAAATCTCAATCCGGATGAAATCTACGATCAAGTAGTGGCTATCAAGGATGAAGCGGAAGCTTACTTCCAGCGTCCGCTGACCAATATCGTCTTTATGGGTATGGGCGAACCCCTACTCAACTATGCCAATGTACTGGAGGCGATCAATAAGATCACTTCACCTGAAGGACTGGGAATGGCTCCCAGACGGATTACACTTTCTACAGTCGGCGTGACGAAAATGATCCGCAAGCTCGCGGATGATGGTGTGAAGTTCAACCTTGCCGTTTCCCTTCACTCGGCCATCAATGAAACCAGATCCCGACTGATGCCGATCAATGACACCAATCCAGTCGAAGAACTCGGTGACTCACTGAAATATTGGTACGAAAAGACCAAACGTAAAGTCACTTATGAATATGTGATCTGGGACGGTATCAACGATGACGAGCGGCATGCCAGAGCACTTGCGAAATTCTGTAAAATCATTCCCTCCAAAGTCAATATTATACAGTACAATCCGATCGATGAAGGCGAGTTTCGTCAGGCAAAACAAGAATCAGTGGATATGTATGTTCGCATCCTTGAATCTCAAGGCATTATTGCCAAAGTCCGCAAGTCCAGAGGTCAGGACATCGATGCAGCCTGCGGTCAGCTAGCAAATAAGAATGAAGTGGCAGCTTTAAACACTTTTTAAGATTTTTTCACTTGTCTAATTATAAGTAATTAGTTTTATTAGGATTGTTTTTAGTAACTAACCAACTGTAATTATGAAAAATCAACTT
>JBDNIP010000043.1:0-9622 GCA_041688245.1 Algoriphagus sp. | reverse complement strand
TGCGCAGCTCAAGGACCTTGGTATTTGGAGCTAGGAAAAGCATATTGGTCAGACCTGCTCCATGAAGGGAAACTAGTATTTTGGTTTCGCCCATCAATTGAATTTCCTGGCTTAAATTGAGTTGCTCAGCATAGACGACTTCAAACCCTCGTTTTTTGAGAATTAATTCCACTTCCGTTTCGTTGTGTACTTTTCGTTTTCCAGCTAGTTTTCTGCTGATGTAGACATTTCGCCAAGGCTCAGTGGAAGCTTTAAAGCTGAGCTTTTCTCTGGTTTTTTGCGTCAGCTTCAAATTGAAGTTAGGAAAAGAAGCAGTCCGAGCGGTAAGAATCACGGTGCTTACTTTCAAGTTTTGATTGGATTTGAAAAATATAACCGCTGCACCGATCAGTTTGAGGGATTCACTTACAAAAGCCAAACTTTGATAGGAATAGGGCAGTAGCACAGGTGCCTTGGGATCACGCTCCAGCCCTTCCCAGATTCTAGGAAGACAATCAGTCATCCAATGAAAATAATTTGCGCTCCATTCATCAAGTACCCAAATACCTTTTGGAATTTTTCGCCAAGATTTTGGAGCACAGTTAATCGCGCGCTTCGCAAATTGTAGCGGTCCTAAGTTTTCAACATGGGTGTGTGAAGCGTAGAATTTGAATTCCCCGGGAGCAAATACGGTATCTTGGAGAATCCAGACATTCTTTAGTTGCACTGGATGAAGTCGCTCAAAAGAAACTTCTAGAGCCATCTGAAATAGGGGCAAGTCCTTAGGGTCAAGATTGACCGGTAAAGCTCTTTTGACGGTAATTTCTTGGCGCACTGGACAATCATTTTGGTGAAAGAACAGTCGGGAGGATAGTCCTCCCGAGTATTTAAGCTATTCGCTCTATCTGTGCTCCGAGCGCATTCAAACGTTCATCAATCTGTTGATACCCTCGATCGATTTGTTCGATGTTATCGATAACTGAAGTGCCATTGGCAGAAAGTGCTGCGATTAGAAGTGAGACTCCAGCTCTGATATCCGGAGAGGTCATCCGGATTCCACGAAGTGGGTACTTCCGATCCAGACCTATTACTGTAGCACGATGTGGATCACAAAGAATAATTTGTGCTCCCATGTCAATCAGTTTATCCACGAAGAACAACCTCGATTCAAACATTTTCTGGTGAACTAGAACCGTACCTTTAGCTTGGGTAGCTGTTACTAATATGATAGAAAGTAAATCCGGTGTAAATCCAGGCCAAATTTGATCTGCTACGGTCAGGATCGAGCCGTCAATAAATGTCTCGATCTCGTAGTGGTCTTGTGCAGGAATATAGATATCATCTCCACGAAACTCCAGCTTGATACCCGTTCTTCGAAAAGTCTCAGGAATAATTCCCAACCTATGGATCTGACAATCTTTGATCGTGATCTCAGACTGCGTCATGGCCGCTAAGCCAATGAATGATCCAATCTCAATCATGTCCGGAAGCATGGTGTGATCCGTACCGCCAAGTTTCTCCACTCCTTCGATATGAAGTAGGTTTGATCCCACGCCGGTGATTTTGGCACCCATCCTGTTGAGCATATCACATAGCTGCTGCAGGTAAGGCTCACAGGCTGCATTGTAAATAGTAGTCTTGCCTTCTGCCATTACTGCCGCCATCACGATATTTGCTGTACCAGTGACAGAAGCTTCGTCCAGCAACATGTATGCGCCTTTTAGATTTTTCCCATCGATGTGGAAAATCTCGTTTGCTGCATCGTAGTGGAACTCGGCCCCCAATTTTTGAAAACCGAAAAAGTGTGTGTCCATTCTCCTTCGGCCGATTTTGTCCCCTCCGGGCTTGGAAAGCTTCCCAGTTCCAAAACGCGACAATAGCGGCCCAAGAATCATAACTGAACCTCGTAAAGAAGAGGCCGTTTTCAGAAAGTCTGCTGTCTCTAGGTAGTCGAGATTTACCTGATCAGCTTGGAATGAGTAAGATTCTGGACCTAGTTTTTCGACTTTCACACCCATATCGCTAAGCAATTCAATCAGCTTATTGGCATCTCGGATGTTTGGGATTTTATTGATAGTAATCTTCTCCGATGTGAGGAGAACAGCACAGAGGATTTGCAATGCTTCGTTTTTTGCTCCCTGAGGGGTAATTTCTCCTTTAAGCTTATTGCCACCGACGACCCGAAATGATCCCATTAATTTCTTCTTTTCTTGTTGTGGGGTCCGATACTTCTGCGGTTCTTAATCTGTCCGCCGCCATTTCGCTTGTTTTTCCCAGGAGGATCTACGGCAATTGGAAGTTTGAAGTCCCTACGGGTGTTGGATTCGAATAGACTGTTCTCCTTCACTTTTTCAAGATCAATGTGAAGCTTTCCCTTGGAGAGCGTTTTGATGTCATCAAGAATAATTCTATCATCGAAATTGTCCCGGTTCCAAGTAGAGTGGAAACTCCGCATGAGTTGACCGACATAGATGATAGCAGTTTCCTGCTCTTCATCATCTTCGATTTCTACTGCCTGCTCGATGAGTTTTTCGATATTTCTTCCGTAGTGTTTAAATTTCACTTCACCTTTTGGATAGCCGATTGGCATAGGTCTTTTTCCCAGTAATTCCTTTTCAGGTATTGGGAAGGGAGCATCTACATCTAATTTGAAATCAGACATAATGTACAAGTCATCCCATAGTTTTTGGTCATTATCTTGTTTCCAAGTGGGATTGAGTTGTTTGATGATTTCTATGATCGCATAGGCACTCTGGGTGCGCTTTTCGCGATCTTCGATCCCGATGACGTGATCAACTAATCGCAGGATGTTTTTGCCGTATTCTTTCAAAATGTCGTGTTTGTAAGGTTTTGTTGCTCAACTAACCGCCTTTAAATTGGAAGTCATAAGGTAATAAAAAAAATTACCAAAGCGCTAGGGCGATGTAACTAGTCTATAATTCTAAGCTTTGCAAAGCTAAGTAATAATGTTTTCTCACCAAAATGATCAAATTCTATTGTAGCTTTTTTGTTAAGTCCTTCGGTTTCAATTTTTTTAACTTTGCCAAAACCAAATTTTGGATGCTCTATCAGTTGCTCTGCTTGTAAATTATTGGTGTTAGAGGGCTTGAAATCAGGATTTGGCGTATGCAGCCTCATACTACTAACCGGCTGGTTTGTAGACTTCTTTCTTATGCCAATAAATCCGGAGCTTCCTGGAAGACCTTCACTTCTAAATGCTCCTGGCATTTCTCTTGAAGTCATTCGCTTGTTGGCTTTGATACAATTTGGTTCTACTTCTTCCAAAAATCTACTGGGCTCACAATTCAATAATCTGCCAAATCGATATCGGGTCAATGCGTAAGTCAAGTACAACTTATCCATGGCACGTGTAGTCGCTACATAAAATAGCCTTCGTTCTTCTTCCAAATCCTCTCGGCTTTGCATCATCATTTGAGATGGAAAGAGATCTTCTTCCATTCCAACTACAAACACCTGCTTGAATTCCAGGCCTTTGGAGGAGTGAATCGTCATCAAGGTGATCGCGTCAGTTAGGTCTTTGTTTCGATCATTATCGGTAAGCAAGGCGATTTCCTGAAGGAATGAACCCAGACTTTTATCCTCATTTTCAGGATTGTCTACATACTCTTTGATCGCATTGAGTAGCTCTTGTACGTTTTCGTAGCGGTTGAGACCTTCGATGGTTTTGTCCTCGTAAAGCTCACGCAAAAGGCCACTTTGCTTCGCGATGTAGTTGGATGCCTCAAAAGCATCTTTACGTTCGATTTCGATTTGAAACGCTTTGATCGTAGCGGTAAAATCCATCACCAAACCTCCCGCTCTACCGCCAAGAAAGCTTGGTCCATTCTGTACCACTTGCCAAAGTGGCGTGTCATGATCGTATGCAGCCACGAGTAATTTATCAACAGAGGTATTTCCGATTCCCCGCTTTGGATAATTGATGATTCGCTTGAAGGCTTCCTCATCCATCGGATTGACTGCAAAGCGCATGTATGCCATGAGGTCTTTGATTTCCTTCCGCTGGTAGAAAGATAATCCTCCGACAATCTTATAAGTCAAGTTCAATTTGCGAAGTGCCTCCTCCATGGATCTCGATTGCGAGTTGGTCCGATAGAGGATAGCAAAGTCGCTGTTTCGAAGTTTTTTATTATTTTTCTCTTCAAAAATTGTCGTGGCAACAATTTTCCCTTCTTCATTATCTGAAGTCGCTTTGATCAATTCAATCAATTCACCCTCCGGATTGGAAGTCCAGACTACTTTTTTGAGTTGAGCTTTATTTTTGTCGATAATCGAATTGGCAGCCTCCACAATAGTTCTTGTAGAGCGATAATTTTGCTCCAGCTTCACGACGAAGAGATCAGGATAATCCTTCTCAAAGTTGAGGATATTTTGGATATCCGCACCGCGAAAAGCATAGATGCTTTGTGCATCATCACCAACTACGCAGATGTTCTGGTGGACGGCTGCAAGCTTTTTGGTGATTAGGTATTGGGAAAGGTTGGTATCCTGAAACTCATCCACCATTACATAGCGGAATCGCTGCTGATATTTGTTGAGCACATCAAGGTGATCTTTGAAGAGTACATTGGTATTGAAGAGCAAATCATCAAAATCCATAGCACCAGCTTTGAACAGGCGGTCTTGGTATTTTTGATAGATATCTCCCATTTTTGGTTTCATCGCCGCCTCATCATCCGCTTTGACGAAAGGGTCGTTTATGTATGCTTGCCAAGAAATCAGTCTGTTCTTTGCGCCGGAGATTCGGGAGAGCACTGCATTGGCTTTATAAACTTTATCATCGAGGCGCATTTCTTTGACAATAGTCCGAATCAGTGATTTGGAATCGTCTGCATCGTAGATAGTGAAGTTGGATGGGTACCCGATTTTCGTTGCTTCCACTCGGAGAATTTTGGCAAATACGGAGTGAAAAGTACCCATCCAAGTGTTGCGGGCTTCCAATCCTGCCAGTGATTCGATTCGATGGCGCATTTCAGCAGCAGCTTTATTGGTAAAAGTCAATGAAAGAATATTGAATGCATCAACCCCTTTTGCATAGATCAAATGTGCAATTCGATAGGTCAGCACTCGAGTTTTACCTGATCCGGCTCCTGCTATAATCATCAAAGGGCCCTCAGTATGCTCTACAGCGGCTCTTTGTTCGGGGTTTAGTTTATCTAGATAGTCCATTTTGATAGTATCGCTTCGTAAGCAGAATTTGTTCTTTCCACTAATTAAAATTCTTCTGTTTTATTAGCCATAGAGTAGGCTATAAGGTTCAAAAAAAGGCCTAATGAGATCAATTTTTTCTAGTTGATTCGCCTTTTAAATTGTGAGATAATACTTGCTGTATCTGAGCACTTGGGTTTTTTGATAATTTTATTTCCCAATTTCGGATCAAATAAATCATGCAATCTGCCAAGACAGATAAGTTTTTGAAATCCTCCTATTTTAAAATTAATTAAATTTTCCACCGTTTGTGGCTCCAAAGGTATAAGTCGGGCTGATTTCTGATATTAGCTTCCAGCCTTCGGCAAAACTCATCCGTGATGCTATGCTTGGAGTCGGCTTCGTACGGCGGTGCAGCAAGCTGGGTAAATTCAAACTGATAATGGCCGCGTTTGAGTTTGGTGATTTGTCCAAAGAAAACCGGAAGATGCATCCGCTTTGCCAAAAACTCGCCTCCCTCAAAGAAATAGGCCGGACGATTGAGAAAGTTCCGCTGATACCGATTTTCCCGATCTGCCGGTCTCTGATCAGCCGCCAAGTGCACCACTCGAGGTTTGCTCCTCATGGAGATCATACTCCGGCGAAACTCCGTCTTTTCTGTCATTAGTCCGCCAAAACGGGTTCTGATTTTCAGCATCAGTTGGTCGAAAAATTCATTGTTAAGCCGAAGGTAAACTGTCTCGGCAGTCACTTCAGTGTTGAGCGCAACTCCCAAGATAGCCATTTCCCAATTGAATACATGACCTGCCATCATCAAGGCACTACTTCCAGCCCTGATCGGATCATCTACGAGTTCCTGATTGACTACATGAAAGCGCTGTCTAAGCTCTTGTTCAGAAATGGTCAGCATTTTGATCGTTTCAGCAAAAAAGGCGTCTGTGAAATTTCGATAGAATTGATTTCGGATTACTTTTCGCTCCTCCGGAGATTTCTCAGGAAAGGCAAATCTAAGATTTTCATCAACTACTTTTTTGCGATATTGAATCACATACCGCGCAACAAGATACAGCAGATCGGAAAAAATATAGAGCACGGGCAGTGGCAGCCGGGAGAAGATTCTAATGAAAAACATACGAAAATGACAAGAAATTATGACCGCTAAAGATCAAATCAGAAAACAAAATAAAGGAAATCAACTGAATTCTTTCCAATTCCTAGTTATAAATTAACTCAATCGTTACTTTTGAATTATATGTCTGAAGTACAGCGCAGGAAATATTCTCAGGAAGAAAAGAACAGCATCTTCGATGGTGAGTTTATGCCACACATCGATTCGATGTACAATTTTGCTTACCGGCTCACCTTTGATGAAGATGATGCCAAAGATTTGGTGCAGGACACTTACCTGAAAGCTTATCGGTTTATCAACTCATTTGAACAGGGGACAAATGCAAAAGCATGGCTTTTTCGAATTCTCAAAAATAGTTTCATTAATGAATACCGACGAAAAAGTAAGCAACCTGCCAAGGTAGATTACCAAGAGGTTGAAACTTATTACAACTCCGATGACGTTGACTACCAAAGTACCAGTGATATGCGGGCTGAATCGCTCAAGGATATGCTAGGTGATGAGATTTCCAATGCACTCAATAGCTTGGCAGTAGATTTCAGAACGGTAATTATTCTTTGTGACTTGGAAGGTTTCACCTATGAAGAGATGTCCAAAATCTTGGACATTCCCATTGGTACAGTAAGATCTCGACTGCATCGTGCCCGAAACCTACTTAAGGAGAAGCTACAAAGCTATGCTAAACACATGGGTTACAAAACAGACGAAGAGGAGGAATAAATAAAAGAATTAAGATGGATATGAACGAAGAATCATCCCAAGCGCGGAAGTTGAAATGCGAGGACTCCAGCAAGTGCTTTGAATTGCTGGAAAGCATATTAGATGGCGAGATTGACAATTCGAAAGAAATGTTGAAGGAAAAGTTAGCCAAATGTCAACCTTGCTTTGAGCATTTTCACTTGGAGCAAGCGATTCGGGATTTGTTGAAAAACAAATGCACTAAACAAGCTTTGCCAATTGAACTTGCTGATAGTATTCGAAAACAGATTCAGGAAATCAAATAGGCATGACTTTAGGTAAGGCAATCATCTTCTCTGCACCATCCGGTTCTGGGAAAACATCGCTAGTCAAACATCTCATCGGAAAAATCCCAAATTTGGGATTTTCTATTTCAGCCTGTACCCGTGATCGACGTGGAAGACATGAAATACATGGTAAGGACTACTACTTTTTAAGCCAAGAAGACTTCAAGAAGAAAATTGACGAAAATGCTTTTATCGAGTGGGAAGAAGTTTACGCCGGTAATTTCTATGGTACCCTCAAAGAAGAAATCCAACGAATCTGGAATAATGGCCAATCCGTAATATTTGATGTAGATGTAAAGGGTGGCCTAGCTCTGAAAAACTATTTCGGAGATCAAGCCTTAGCCATCTTTGTGAAAGTCCCAAGTATTGAGGTATTGAAAGAGCGCCTAAATGATCGCGGAACTGAATCAGAAGAGTCACTTTCACGGAGGATCTTCAAAGCAGAATTTGAATCCCAATTTGAGCCTCAATTTGATGTGACGGTAGTCAATGATGACTTTACCCAGTCCTCAGCGGGGGCGGAAGAAATAGTCAGTGAATTTTTAGCCCAATAAACGGTGAAAATCGGATTATATTTCGGCTCTTGTAACCCCATCCATGTTGGACACTTGATTATTGCGGAGACGCTTTATGATCGCTCAGACTTAGACGAGGTATGGTTTGTAGTGAGTCCGCAGAACCCATTGAAAAAGAAACAATCACTGGCTCATGAGCATGATCGACTGCGTATGGTGGAGCTGGCCATAGAAGACAATTTTAATTTTCGAGCTTCTGATGTGGAGTTTCGAATGCCCAGACCGAGTTATACGATTGACACACTTACCTACTTGACTGAGCAATATCCTCAGCATCAGTTTTGTTTATTTTTAGGTTCAGATAATCTCGACCAACTCAAGAAGTGGAAAAATTATAAGCAGATTTTAGAGCATCACGCAGTTATTGTCTATCCAAGACCAGGCGAACCCAAGGAGTTTGATCATCCTAGCATTCGCGTAATCAATGCGCCGCTATTGGACATCTCGGCCACCTTTATCCGGAAGTCTATTCAAGAGGGAAAATCAGTGCACTACCTGATTCCCGAATCTGTGGCTGATTACATTCGGGATAAGAAGCTTTTTCTCTAAATTCCATAAAAAGACTCCAAAGTATTTACTCCGGAGCTTTTGACACAATGTTTTCTCTTGACAAGTAATCGTTAAAAAGATTTTCCCATAGTCAATTTGGATCCTCTGTTATAAACTGATTCGGATAGCTCACTAATATTCGTGAAACCATGTTCGTAGGTAGTTTGGAGATGAAATCCTGCTCCTAACTCTATGCCTACCCCGATCACGCCAGCTAGATCAAAGCCTTTCCACAAATCGCCAATTTCACTTCCATTGATTGTTACTTTATTCCCATTGTTCTCTAAGACGACTGCGGAAGAGATCATAAACGAGGGTTGAGCCCCTGCAAGCAAATAAAACTTCTTCCCACCATTGAATTTCAAAAGAAGTGGAACATCCAGATAACCGTTTCTCACGATTGAGGTAGACGGTCCATCGAATCCTTTAGCTCCTTTATTGGCATATTGTAGTCCGGTTTCAAAGCTTAGTGATTCGGAAATTGGTAAAAAGGTGTATACACCTAAGTGAAACCCTACTTTAAATTTGGTATCGCCGCCGCCATCTTCTCCACCTAGCGTGGTGAAGCTGGGACCCAATCTAATTCCAAACTTAGCATCCTGAGCGTACATAGATGAAGTTGCCAGAAGCAACAGCGCGATAAAAAGAATTCTTTTCATTTTCTAGTTAGTTTAATGTGTTTAAATTTTAAACTAATTTCTGATTATTGCAAATAATATATTGGTTGTCAGTCCTTACCTACATACAATGACAAGCATAAATTCTAGTTACTAAAAAAGCTCTGAGGTTTCTATCGAAGATAATTTTTATTTTAGAGCTGCCGATGTGGAGTTTCAGATTCGGAGACCGAGTTATACGATTGTTTTGATGCGCCGCTATTGGATATCTTGGCCGCCTTTATTCACAAATCTATTCAAGAAGGGGAGTCATTGGGCTACCTGATTTCCGAATCTGTGGCTGATTATATCCAGAATAAGAAACTGTATCAGTAGGTACTATCAGCTTTGAGATACAGAAATCTGTGTTTCGTATTTAAATAAAAGTTTTGTAAATAATTGAGTCAAATTTTTTTAAACTAAGGCTTGCTATTAAAAAAAAAAATTAAGTTTATACATGCACTGATTAGTGCTGGATTCTGGCCGGGCTCTTTTTTATCAATTTCTTAATTTATTTATTATGAAAATCAGTAAGATTAAATC
>JBDNIP010000414.1:0-2229 GCA_041688245.1 Algoriphagus sp. | reverse complement strand
CGTTGGGAGCAGGTATCACCACGCTTGCAGTATGGTTAAGCCTCGGTAAAGATTTTGAGTATGCTTTGGAGCGAATGGTGACTGTAGTGATCATTTCTTGTCCCCATGCACTGGGTTTAGCAGTTCATTTGGTGGTTGCTAGTTCCACATCTGTATCAGCAAAAAATGGATTACTGATTCGAAATAGAACCGCCTTTGAAAATTCACGAAAAATTACGGCTATTCTATTTGACAAAACAGGCACGCTAACTACAGGTGAATTTGGAGTTTCCCGTATTAAAAGTATTTCTGATAATCTTTCAGACAATGAATTACTGCAAATAGCAGCTTCAATTGAAAACAGTTCTGAACACCCTATTGCAGCTGGCATCGTTGGAAAAGCAAAATCAGAAAGTTTAACTTTAGACGAACCTAAAAGCTTTCAAAACATCACAGGAAAGGGTATACAGGCAACCTTAAAAGGTAAGGAGATCAAAATAGTAAGCCCAGGAATGTTAAAAGAAGAAGGAATAGAAACTCCTAAAGAAGCATTCAAAACAGCTGATGAAACAGTTGTATTTGTATTGATTGATAATAGGCTGGCAGGCTACATTGCCCTTGCAGATGAAATAAGGCCAGATTCGCTAGCAGCAATAAATACCTTGAAAGAAAGGGGTATTAAAGTGCTAATGGCAACCGGCGATAACGAAAAGGTAGGGAAAGCGGTAAGTGAGGCACTTGGCTTGGACGGCTACTTCGCTGAAGTATTACCTGAAGACAAGCAGCAGATCATCAAAGACCTGCAGGCTAAAGGTGAATTCGTAGCCATGACTGGAGATGGTGTCAATGATGCCCCGGCTCTTGCGCAGGCCGATGTTGGGATCGCCGTAGGTTCGGGTACAGACGTAGCCGCTGAAACAGCTGATATTGTGTTGGTTAACAGCAATCCAAAAGATATTGCAAAGCTTATCCTGTTTGGTACTGCTACTTATAAAAAGATGATGCAAAACTTATGGTGTGCAGCAGGTTACAATATTGTGTCCGTACCTTTGGCAGCAGGTGTGCTGGCAGGCGTGGGTATTATTCTAAGTCCTGCAGTTGGTGCGGTTCTTATGAGCCTCAGTACCATCATAGTTGCCATAAATGCACAATTATTAAAAAGACAGATTAAAAATTAAGATAAAATACCAATACCTAAAATTAATATCCCCCACCCAATACACTATGAAAAAGTACCTCCTATCACTACTTATCCTAGCAGCTGTAGCCTGCTCATCCGAAAAGTCCAGTGACAATGAAATCCATGACATGAATGATATGGATTCAACTACAATGGATCACTCAATGCACAGTCCCAAGCCGGAAGCATCCAAAAGTCCACGAATAGCAGCGATGGCTATGACTGGTGGCAACCATATTCACCTCGATTACTCTTCCCCAAGTGTCCGAGGCAGGCAAGTTTTTGGAGGTCTAGTCTCGATGAACGAAGTATGGGTCACTGGAGCGCATAAGGCAACCTCCATCCAGTTTGACAAACCTGTGACTATTGATGGGAAAAGAATAGAAGCTGGAAAATATGGTTTCTTTACCATTCCTGGAGAAAATGAGTGGACGGTCATCCTCAATCAAGCTTGGGATATGCATCTCGCAGATGATTATGATCAAAGCAAAGACGTCATTCGCTTTGTGGTAAAACCAGAGCAATTGGTAGAAACGGCCGAAGCTTTGACTTATCAAGTGAAAGAAAAAAATCCAAAAACTACGCAGATCAGTATTGCCTGGGACAAAACCAAGATTGCATTTGATGCAGTGAATGCAGAGTAAATGAGAAGAAATAACCAATTCTACGCCCGAAGAATCCATCGATTCTTGGGCGTATTTATCGGAATTCAATTTGTTTTCTGGACAATCTCGGGCTTGTATTTCAGTTGGACAGATATCGATGAGATTCACGGGGACCAGTTCCACGAAACTCACATGATGCATCAGTCAGTCAGCGATTTGGTAAATCCAGCTAGCCTCGATTCTACCTTGGAAATCTCAACGATGGAGCTCCGGTTTGTCCGACATCAGCCCTATTACTGGGTCAATAAAAAACAGCTTTTCAATACTAAAACTGGATCCCTTCAAGGTGAAATCTCTGAAGAAGAAGACAAGGAAATAGCTCAGTTCTATATTAAAGGCGACTTTGGGATTCGAACAGCAGAGTATCTCATCGAAACCGGATCGCATCATGAATACCGGGGAAGT
>JBDNIP010000042.1:0-1743 GCA_041688245.1 Algoriphagus sp. | reverse complement strand
TAATCAAAAAGATATGGAGCGATGGGGCGATGCCCAAAATCGAGAAATCCCTGGTCTCTATCGTTGCAGACAGATTATAGATGAACTTAGCTTGAAAATGAAAATGTCTGATATTGAATTTCAGGCAGACAATAGTAAGGCAACTTTTTATTATTCAGCAGAGGACAGAGTCGATTTTAGAGACTTAATAAAGTTACTCGCTGGAGAATTTAAAGTGCGAGTTGAAATGAAACAGATAAGTCTTCGTCAGGAAGCAGGTAGACTAGGTGGAATCGGTGTTTGTGGACGTGAACTTTGCTGCTCTACTTAGCTGGTAGATTTCAAAAATGTGAGCACCTCAGCGGCTAGATATCAAAATCTTTCTCTAAATCCTGGAAAACTCAGTGGTCAATGCGGCAGATTAAAATGCTGCTTAAATTATGAGCTAGATACCTATATGGATGCCATTAAAGATATTCCAAGTGTAGATCGCGCATTGATGACTGAATCAGGTATGGCAAAATTGCAGAAGACGGATATCTTCCGAAAACTAATGTGGTTCAGCTACAACAATGAAAATGACTGGCATACGATCTCCTGTGAGCGGGTAAAGGAAATTCAGGAATTGAATGAAAAAGGGATCAAAGTTTTTAATCTTCAGGTAGACAAAGCAACTGATGTCGAAGACCTAGCAGCCAAATCTACACTTGAGCTAGAACTGTTGGATCAGAAGTTTGCCAAGAAAAACCCGAAAAAGAAAAAGCCTAGAATTCCTCGAAATACAGAAGTCAGTCCTAGAATAGAACAAGTAAACGCAGAAAATACCACTGCAAGCTCAGAAATTACCAACCAGCCTATATCGGCCGACCAGCAACAGAAGCGCAGAACTAAAAACAAACATAAAAATCGCAACCAAAAACTGCAGGGTGAGCAGGACCAATCAAAGACTCAAACGGATCAACCTTCACCACAGGGAAATCAAACACCAACAAAGAATAATCCTGGGAAACCAGCTAGACAAAATGTAGCTGATCAAAAAGCTAAACCAACAACTGAAAATAAATCGGGAGAGCAAAAACCACAGGAAAAAAGAAAGTTTCCACCACGAAGAAATCAGGGACCAAATCCGAATGACAATTCTAATAAATAAGCTCAGAACAATAGGGTTGCTTTTCTTGATCCTTGGATTAACTTCCTGTTCTGGTGATCGAATCTTTGAGGAATTCGAGTCCTTGGACTCAGCAGTATGGAAGTCCAATGACAGTATCAATTTTGACTTGACCCTTTTAGATCTAGCTTCTCGGACAAGTCTTATAGCAATTCGATTTAATGAGTCCTATAAGTTCTCGAATTGCTATGTACGAATCATTTCAAGGGATTCTTCAAATCTGATTTTAGAAAATCGGTTAGTGAATATGCCGCTTTTCGATTCCAGATCAGGAAAACCCCTCGGGAGAGGTTTTGGGAATACAATCACAAAATACGATACAATCCCTTTTCAACTTAATTCGAGAACAAGTACCATTACTTTGCTTCAATATATGCGAGAAGACGAACTATCTGGTATAGAAGCGGTTGGATTTAAAATCTTGAAATAGTTTGAAAGTTTTCAGGCTAGAGATGCTTTTCAAAACAAATGCCGGTTGCTATGCCTATGTACTGACCATAATTGGGAATTCTTCTATAGCAGCTTCGTTCATATAAGCTGATCGCTTCCACCTGATTTTTGCCTGTTTCGAGCTCTACTCGTTTTGCTCCAAGCTC
>JBDNIP010000413.1:0-16768 GCA_041688245.1 Algoriphagus sp. | reverse complement strand
TGGTGAAGCATTCTTTCACCTTCAACTATACCTTCAGAATTCACAAGTGGAAAGTTTACGTCTTCCACAATGTGTGCAATTTGGAACACCATTGTAATGGTAAAACCTGTAACGAAATGCATCATTACATAACCCGATAGAATTAATCCAGCCGAGAAAGGTGCAAAAACTAATGGCAAACCTAATATTATGATAAAGTATCCGAGTTTCCATGCAATTAATTTCCATACAGCTTTTTTGTATGCATTTGGACTTTTCATCAAGCCTTTGTCATAATAGCGTTTTAGCCTAATAAAATCTTTTACTGTTACCCATGACAAAGTCGATAATGAATAGAAAAACCAAGCATACAAATGTTGATATTTATGTAAACTATTTTGTGGTGCATTTGGAGAAAATCTCAGAAAAAATGGCGCATTAATATCATCATCATGATCATCAATATTAGTGTAACTGTGATGAAGCACATTGTGCTGCATTTTCCATACAATTGAACTCGCCCCAACCATATCCAACGTATGGCCCACCCATTTATTTATTTTAGGGTTTTTCGAATAAGAACCGTGAATAGCGTCATGCATGACCCCCATTCCCACACCTGCCATGCCTAATCCCGAAAGGAAAAAGCATACAAACATTTGTATTGGTGTCGATGCAAACCCAGTGGTAATTAATGCAAAAGGCACTAAATACAAAGAAACCAAAGCAATAGTCTTATAAACCATCGATGGAGTACCATATTTTGAGTTTCCAGTGGACTTGAAATGCCCATAAACCCTAGATCTTAATGTTTGGGAGAATTCAGATAATTCTGATTCAGAGAACCTTACTGTTTTAATAGATTTGTTATTAATACTGTTGAACTTATACTTTTCTATTTATGGCTTAACCTAGATTTTAATCAGAACAAATTTTTCTTTGTTGCAATTAAAAATCGGGAAACTGATGTTCAAAACCTTCAAAAAGATAAATGCTTAAATTTACTGTTTGAGATAATTAACAATTTGTACTTGTTTCTATTTAATGTAAATATAAATTATTAATTAATTTGGTTTTTATTCTACAAAGGTGAAAATAAGAATCGGTAAAACCTAATTCATGCTAAAAGTTAATCGTGAAGTTTGCAATATTACAATTGTTTTAACACTTATATTATAGTTTAAGATCATATTCACTTTAAAAATTTGAACATCATTATAGCGTTTATTTGATTATGCATCTGACTATCGTAACTGCTGTTTATTCATCATAAAGGCATGAATAAACAGCCTACACAAGGCTTTCGGTTTAAACTCACAACCCCAATTTATCTGTTGGTAAAATGAAAACTTATATTTTTTTAGCTTCTTCGAGACAAATATCTGCAGGAAAGCGAGATCAAAAATACAGGTATGATGCCAAACCAATTTCTGGAAAACCATACTCAAAGTAAGCAGTTTATGCATTTACGCAGAAATAAGCTTCTTTCGTCCCTTTAAGGGTAAAGGCGTAACAAGCATCGTTATCCCACTCCCGAGGGCTGAGCAAATGACAATTTCTTCTGAGGTCAGTAATATTTAAATTAGATTTTAAACGATTTTTAGCGTACCCAACCCTAAACTAAATTACGTGATTTCTGTCCTCAGGATTCTTGCATGCCCGCTAGGGCTTTGAGTTCCCTCCATCTCTTTGACCATGTTAGAAACCGTATTGGGCGCTATAAAATCAATTGAGATTTTTAGTTTACAAGTGATCTCCATTAACTCAGAAAGTATGTGAGATATTTTTCACTGAAGTCACGGAAACTTTGGCTTTAAAATTTTCCCGACTCTTCGAAATGTCCACTATACTGATCCACTTACTTTCTGGACTTTCGAAATATTGTAAAGGCTTCCCGAACTTATCTCTCCTCATAGAAAATAGACCAATTCTTCTACTGATAGCCATTGGTACGTCTCTCGAACACTCATTTTACTGATTCCACGATACCCGAACTTGAATTAATTCTCTGATTCAAACCAAATATTAGTTCCTTTAATTGCTGTGGGTGCTAATCTTGCATCTTGTGAATTCTCCCAATCCGGATCAATTCCCATTCCTCCAGCTGTAATTCCCCATCGATTTTGAGAATATGAGATCTACTAATATTTCTAATTTTACGAGAGAAATATTATTCAGATTTAACAAATCAAATAATCCTGTTTTGTAACGATTTTGTTGATCATAGCGTGCACGAACTCCGCATAAGTTAGATATCCAGAGATTACCTAAAAGAGCGTTAGCCAGTTGGGTTTTCAAACGGTCGTGATAATTTGAATCCACTCAAAGATTTAAGGAATTTTCTAAAGCAAAATCATTTTTGAAGTCGATTGTATAGCTGGTACTCATCCAGAAGGTTCGGAAATGAGCTTTATCCACTACTCTGAAAGTCGGCTCTTTTTACTGAGGAAATAATTAGAGAGGAATAAATAATATCACAAAAGCAATGAGAAATCTCATTTTGAATTTCCAGCTTGGATAGCCTGAAAAGGTCCAAATTTGTGCTGCTTTTCGGAAAACTCATCAGAATACGGACCAAATGGATGATCCATTGGCTTTTTGGAAATATCTGGCCAATCTTGAGCAAGATCCTTCTTTGGTCGGTCAAGGCTATTGATATAAGCTGCTACATCCCAAGATTCCTCATCTGATAGGATTGGTCGCTCATAAGTCACTCCGAGTGGCATATTTGCACGTATATAACCTGCAAACCGCGAAAGTCTAAATAGGCCCGCACCGAAATTATAGCTATCCTCTCCCCAGAGCGGTGGATAAGTATAGCCCGTTCCATCTTCCTTTTGTACACCCCGACCATCCTCCATATGGCAAGATTGGCATTGTCGGGTATAAATACTCTTACCATTTATCGGATTGGCTGCTCTATCTAAAAAAGGAGCCTCATACAGACCTACACCTTTCGGTTTTTTGCCTTTCGGAACATCTTTCCCGAGCCATCTCATGTAAGCAACCATCGCTATCATTTCTTTACTAGACACAGGAAGCCCGAGCCCATTCAGACTACGCTCAAAACAGTCATTAATTCGCTTTGGAACATCTTCCATTTTTCCAGATCGGCCTCTTACTTTAGGATAAGTGGATGCCACAGCAGAGTAATTATTTCCCAATGGAGCTGTACCAGCCTGTAAATGACAATTTTGACAATTCATACCATTTGATATCTTCATCACCTTCCCATTTGGGCCTAGATATGCTGAGGTGTTGACGACTAGCTCACGTCCATATTTAATTGATTCCACATTTGATTCCGCCTCCACTTTTGACCAATCAGGCGCTTGCCACATCCCCACTGGGTCCATTAATGGCTTTACTTTAGGCACTGGAGATTCCGAAATCAATGCTTGGGTTTGAGATTCTGAACTCGGAGCTGCACCCTGATGAGCCATATACAAAGCAAACCCTATTACCCCAATCAAAAGTAGTACAAGTGCTAAAAGTACTATCATCAACGTGATTAATTGTAAAAATGGTTTTTTTAGGTGATCCATACTTAAAGCTTTTTAGAAAAGTGGGAAATGAGGCCGACTAAAAATTGTGACCCTTTTCACAAGCATTGGAAATTAAAGAAAAGTAGCTAGCAATACAATTTAGGCTATAGTTTCTGCCAGAAATACCGGTTTGTTCAAAACTATGCCTTGAATTTGAAACTTATCTTCCAACTTATACAGTTCTAATTTGACTTGATCGCCCAGAACACATTCTGCCAAATAATTGATAAGAAGCTCACTGGAGTCAATTTGTTGATCTTTAAAAAGATCTTCCACCCATCGAATATAGGTTGTATTATTGACGTGATTGTTTAGGTCCAAATCAGAAAACCGAACTTTTAACTTCTCCTCAAATAAAAGCTTTCCGGAGATTCGAATTCGACCAGGCTGCCAATCTGGTTTTAATTGGGGATCAAAAAGTGCTACCGGCAAAACCTGCTCTGCCCGATGAATTTTCTTTGAGACGATATTCAATAATACCCAGGAAGACATCGCCCTTGCCAAGATATTACCCTGAAGATCTGTGATTAAGAATTCACGAAAAGCAAATAATTTATCCACGCCCCTACCAGCAGTAAAGACTTTGATTGATTCTCCCCAGGTGGGAAGATTGGTAGCTTTAATATCAAATCGAGAAAGAATCCAACTGAGATTATCTTGTAGAAGATTCCTCCCAAAATCCGCTGAATCAGCATGTTGCCAAGCAACTTCCTGAAATAAATCAGCCAGGGAATTCATTCGCAATTTCCCGTTAGGATGGACTTGGAAGGATCCCACTGTAAACTCTTTACTATAATGAAAATTGTCTGGTTCTTGCATATCTAGGGTTTACTTGGAGTCAAAAACACTCTTTTTCTAACACTGGAAAGAATAAAGATACCAATGCCATTGAGGGCTACTAAGATGAAAGAGACTTTCAAGTCAAATAAATCGGCGATAAATCCGATTAAAGGAGGTCCAATCAGAAAGCCGAAAAAAGCGATTGTTGAGACCAAAGCCAAAGCTACACTCGGAGAATAAAGCTTAGATCGACCTGCAATACTATATGAAACTGGTATCAAGGAAGCTACACCAAATCCTACAACCAGAAAGCCAAGCGTAGCCATAAGAATTGTAGGCCAAATCACAGCGATCATTAGTCCAATGAAAATCAATAATCCACTGAACTGGATCACAGCTACTCTTCCAAATCGACTAGTCATGCGGTCAGTTAAGAATCTCCCTGCAGCCATAGAACCCATAAATGCCACATAGCCTAGTGCAATCCAAGTAGGCTCAGTTTCCACCACTTTCTTGAAGTATACACCACTCCAATCAAACATACACCCCTCAGCCATCATGGCTAAAAAAGCGATCATAGAGATTCGAAGCAATAGATTGTCTGGTTTTTTGATGACCATCCCTCCACCTTCAGCCACTTTTTGCTCTTTCAAGATATATTTTTGAACGGAAATAATGATGATGATTGATACTAGCGTCACAATCGCGTAGTGCAGTGTTGGCCCTACACCTAGAAAAATCATCCCTGCTCCTATGCCAGCACCGGTGAATCCTGCAATAGACCAAAGTCCATGAAAAGAAGCTAATATACTTTTACCCATTTGATCCTCCAGATCAAGTGCTTGCGTATTCAAAGAGATATTCATGACATTTCCCAAAAATCCATAAAAAATCAAGACGGGGATTATCAACCAAGTGCTGGGAGCTAGACCTATCAATGGCAGGGTCATCGCATAGGCAAAACTTCCTATCATGATAACCCTACGGCTACCAAATCGAAGAACGGACCAGCCTGCAATTGGTAATCCTATGACAGATCCAATTGGTAAGAATAGCAATAGCGTACCCAATTGACCTTCGGAAAGCTGAAACTTAGCTTGAATATCCGGGATTCGTGATGCCCAGCTCGAAAAGCAAAGGCCCACGAAAAAGAACATACTTCCCAGTGCAGTTCTTCTTTTGGAAAGAGAATTCATAATTCTAAATAGGTTTAAAGGCATCCAAAAGTAAAGAAGATTGTGACAAAATCCTGAATACCTTTTTCTTGAAACCGAGAAACTATTTCACATAAATTGGGTTTTGACTGAAATATAATTGAATGGAACTTGTGATAGTCGGGGTGATAATCGCCTCAATAATTTTTCTGATACGAGTCATTATCAAAAAAGTATTTAACTGAAAAAAGCCGCTTTCCTATACAGAAAGTGACTTTTTTCGATTTTATTTTTTACTTAGTTTGGTAATTTATCGGCGAAGCGACCATATATCCAAGTACCTGCCACCGCAGATAAAAGAGTTATAATAATTACAGTAAACCCACTGCCGATTTGCGCAAATAATGGTCCAGGGCATGCACCAGTCAATGCCCATCCCAATCCGAAGATCAATCCTCCATAAATCTGCCCTTTTCTGAATTCCTTCTTTGGAATAATGATCTTCTCGCCAGAAATTGCTTTTATGTTTAGCCTTTTGATCAGTTGTATGGAAATAATACCGGTAACAATTGCAGAGCCTATCACTCCATACATGTGAAATGAAGTCAAACGGAACATTTCTTGAATTCTAAACCAAGAGATGATTTCTGCTTTCACAAATATGATCCCGAAAAGAATTCCCAAAATCAAATAGTTAATAAGCGCAAAACCCTTCTCACCGGTAACCTGCACATCGGGCGCATCACATACGAATTCTTCTGTCTCTTTTTCTAAAGTTTTCATAGGTCTTTGATTAAAATCCTACAAGTTTCATCAATGGTTCTAAAAACAAATGGGTCATTAAAAATCCTCCGATCATAAAAGAAATCGTTGCAACTAATGATGGCCACTGAAGGGAACTGATTCCCATAATCGCATGGCCTGAGGTACATCCACCTGCATAGCGGGTTCCAAAGCCAACCAAAAACCCGCCAAAAACCAAGAAAAGCAGCCCTTTTCTGCTAAACAGATTCTCCCATGAAAAAATATCCGTAGGCATCAAACCTGAAAAATCTGTAATACCTAGTGCAGCTAGTTCCTGCTGGGTCCCTGGTGCAATCACAATTTCGTTCGGATTGGAAATAACACTAGTCGCAATAAAGCCTCCAATCATGATCCCTAAAACAAAAATCAAGTTCCAAGTTTCTTTTCTCCAATTATATGTGAAAAAAGGTATCCCTGAGGGTATGCACATAGCGCAAACGTGCCTCAATGAAGAGGATACACCAAAGGTTTTATTTCCTAGAATCAACAAGGCAGGTACGGTCAAACCAATCATTGGGCCGGCAACGTACCAAGGCCATGGTTGGGTTAGCCATTCAATAAATCCATTCATAGGGTAAATTAATGAGATTAAGGTATAATATAGATGGCAGGTCTGTTCAACCTGCCATCCGAGTAAGTTTCAACTTTTCTATTTATTAAAGCAAAGTGGTAGGGCAGACGTAATCTGAAACCTTAAATTTCTCTGATTCTTTAATTGCTTTGAACCCACCATCAACATCGATTAGATTATTATATCCTCTTGCTCTCAGAATAGAATTAAAGACCATAGACTTGTAACCGCCTGCGCAGTGCACATAATAGGTCTTATTTTTATCCACCTTCAACATACTGTCATTGATATAGTCTAAAGGTGCATTTTCGGCATTCAACACATGTTCAGACAGGAATTCTGAATTCTTGCGGACGTCTAAAATATTCACTTCTTTATCCTTGGATTGGATTTCGGATAGTTCTCCAGCTGAGATTGATTTGATTTGATCCAGTTCATATCCAGAAGCCTTCCAAGTATCAAATCCTCCTTTTAAAAACCCCAGTGGATAATCGTGCCCTACTCGAGCTAACCGAGTGACCACTTCTTCCTCTCGGCCTGGTTCGGCCACAATAAGAATCTCCTGCTTCAAATCTGGAATGATAGCTCCTACCCAAACTGCAAAGCTTCCATCAATTCCAACATTTACTGAATTTGGAACAAAACCCTTGGCAAATTTTTGTGGATCTCTTGTATCAAGAATCACAGCTCCTGTTTCATTAGCAGCTGCTTCAAATTCTGAAGGGGATAGTGCTTTAGCTCCTCGCTCTAACACCTTATCGATACTATCATATCCCTGAATATTCATCATTACATTCTGTGGGAAGTATGCAGGAGGAGTGGTTAATCCTGTGGTGACCTCTTTTATGAATTCTTTCTTGGTCATTTCTTGAAGCGCATAGTTGATTTTCTTTTGATTCCCTAAAGTATCCGAAGTATCCTTACTCATATTTTTACCACAAGCAGATCCAGCTCCGTGAGCAGGATAAACTATCAAGTCATCTGAAAGTGGCATTATCTTGTTTCGAAGCGAGTCATATAAATAGCCAGCTAACATATCCTGAGTAAGTCCTTTACTTACTTTTTGTGCTAAATCCGGACGTCCCACATCTCCTATAAATAAGGTGTCCCCGGTAAAAATCGCCTCGGCTTCTCCTTCCTCATTGAAAAGTAAGTAACAAGAACTCTCCAAAGTATGCCCCGGAGTATGAATCACTTTTATTTTGGCTTTACCAACTTTAAACTCCTGCCCATCTTCAGCAACGATAGCATCAAATCCCAATTTCATGTTGGTTGGTCCATAAACAATTGATGCGCCTGTCTTTGCCGATAAGTCCATATGTCCAGAAACAAAATCAGCATGAAAATGCGTCTCAAAAACGTATTTGATTTTAGCATTTCTGCGCGCTGCCTTTTCAATGTAAGGCTGCACTTCTCTTAGTGGATCGATGACCACTGCCTCTCCATCAGACTCAATATAATATGAGCCTTGGGCAAGACATCCGGTATAGATTTGTTCGATTTTCATATGGTTAGTTATTTTTTTTCTTAAGTGTTAATCCAAAGTAATACGCATTATGTTTAGACTAAATGACTTTTGTCACAAACCTTAAACAGATATGGAAACAGATGATTCGATAGTCTTGATTAGTTGGTGGGCTGACACTACACCTGATTCTCTCCAAAGAATTTTTCCCTTTTGAAAAAGAATAAGCGTTGGGACTCCACGAACTTGAAATTTACTTGCAACAGGCTGATTTTTATCCACATCTACTTTCAGGATTTTGACTTTCCCCCCAAGTTGTCTTGAGGTATCTTCCAATATAGGTTGCATCATTTTACAGGGTCCACACCAAGTAGCGAAGAAATCCACCAATACTGGTGTATCGCCATCGATCAGCTCTTGAAATGTTTTTTGTTTTGTGCTCATAGCTTTTAGATTTAATAAACTGTAACAAAAGTAGCTGGCAAATCAGTTCAGCACGGTAATTTTTATCCTAATAGATGATCCACTGAATCCTAAGAAGTTTTAAAAAGTGCTAAAAATCCCATGACTTGGCGATTATTTTTTTATTTTCGCCCGTCTAATTTCTTTTATAAATGCTCAATTTCAAGCAAATCAATAATATCACTGGCTGGGTAGTCTTTGCAGTAGCTACACTAGTATATGTCCTGACTGTCGAACAAACCGCTAGTTTTTGGGATCCAGGGGAGTTTATTGCTGTTTCCTACAAGCTGGAAGTACCTCATCCTCCGGGAGCGCCATTCTTTCTTTTAGTGTATCGGATGTTTAGTTTCCTTGCTTTTGGAGACACCTTACAGATTGCCTATTGGATGAATGTGGGAAGTGCGGTCTTCTCAGGATTCACTATTCTATTCTTGTTTTGGTCTATTACACTTTTTGGTAAAAGACTATTTCAAATTGAAGAAGGTCAAGAAAGCAAAGGCCATACAATATCTTTAATCGGAGCAGGAATAGTCGGATCATTGGTCTACACTTTTAGCGACAGTTTCTGGTTTTCTGCTGTAGAGGCAGAAGTTTATGCCATGTCTTCCTTTTTTACCGCCATTGTGATTTGGGCGTTTTTGAAATGGGATGTAATCAAAGATCCACGGGAAGAAAACAAATGGATGATTTTCATTGCCTATTTGGTAGGTCTTTCCATTGGCGTCCACCTGTTAAATTTAGTGACGCTTCCGGCTTTGGCTTTGATTTATTATTTCAAAAAATACGAAAAGCCGAACTTTAAAGGGGCAGTATTCGCTATGTTTTTGGGTGGAATAGCATTGATCATCATCAATAACATTATCATTCCTGGCCTCCCAAGCTTAGCTGGATCACTTGAGATTTTCTTTGTCAATAGCCTGGGACTACCTTTTGGATCAGGAATCGTCGTCTTCATCATCCTTTTTCTGTCTGGAGTTTATTATGCTTACCGCTATTCCAGAAGAAAAGAGAAGGCAATTTTGAATACTGCACTCCTTTCGTTGATTTTTATCCTGATTGGGTATTCATCCTATGCATTAATCGTAATCCGTGCCAACCAAGATCCAGTTATCAATGAAAATGCTCCAAAAGACATTATTAGCTTTGTGTCTTATCTGAAGCGTGAGCAATACGGCTATCGTCCCTTACTTCATGGACAGTATTTCACAGCCAAACTGGTAGATCAAGTGGAAGGCGATCCGGTGTATATGAAGGGTAAAGACAAGTATGAGATCGTCGATTACGGCCTTGTAAACACATACGATCCTACTAAAACAACAATTCTCCCTCGCATTTATTCTACCCAAGAAAATCACAAACGACTCTATCAACAAAAGCTTGGACTAAGGGAAGGTCAAGATCCAACCTTCGGGGACAACCTTTATTTTATGTTTTCCCATCAGTTAGGGCAGATGTATTTCAGGTATTTCATGTGGAATTTCTCAGGTAGGGAATCAGATTTTTCCGATGCACCTTGGATCGGAATTACAGATGCCATTTCCACGGACTATCCAGAGTACATCACCGAAAATAAAGGCCACAACAATTACCTGATGCTTCCGCTTCTTCTGGGAATCATCGGATTGTTTTTCCAAGCTAAAGTTGATCCGAAGTCTTTTTACGTTAACCTGATGCTCTTCCTGATGATGGGAGCAGTATTAGTACTCTACCTGAACTCGCCTCCTGTAGAACCTCGGGAGAGAGATTATATCTACGTCGGTAGCTTCTATGCATTTGCTATTTGGGTAGGCATGGGAGTCTTGGCGATCGCTCATATAATAGCCAAAGCCAATAAAAACCTGGCAACTGCTGGAATCGTGGCAACGCTTCTCACGCTGCCAGTAGTCGGTCTGATGGCTACTGAAAACTGGAATGATCACAATCGAAGAGGGAGATATTTCTCGGTGGATTCTGCTCGCAATTTCTTGGCTTCCTGTGCTCCGAATGCCATTCTATTCACCGGAGGTGACAATGATACCTTCCCACTCTGGTATGTACAGGAAGTGGAAGGTTTCCGAACGGATATCCGTGTAATTGTATTGAGTTATTTTGACACCGATTGGTATGTGGAGCAAATGACCAATCAGGCAGGTGAATCTGAGCCATTACCATTCAGCCTCGATCCTGAACGGTATCAAAAAGGAACGAACGATGTGCTATACGTCACCGAACGAGAAGGTTTAAACGCAATCTCAGTAAAAGAATATCTAAAGCTGCTTAATGTTGGCTCACCGCTACTTAAGATGGAGACTGGTGGAAAAAGTATCGTCAATATGGTGCCTTCTCGAAATTTGATTCTGGATATAGATAGTGTAGCAGTAAGTAATCGAAATATCATTCCTGAGGAATTTGCAGAATTATTCGTGCCTCAAATGAACTTGCAAGTTAAAGGACAGTATGTGACTAAGGGAACTTTGATGCTGCTTGATCTGATCGCATCAAATAATTGGGATCGTCCAATCTATTTCAATAATACCTCGCTCGCCACAATCGGAATTAGCATCGATGAGCATGTGGTGATGGAAGGTTTGACCTATCGACTACTTCCTATAAGTAAGCCAGAATACATCCGAGAAGAATTGGTCAACGCCGACTTGGCTTACAAGAATTTCACAGAGAATTTCGCCTTCAGAGGAATGAATAATCCGGATGCCTACCTGGATGAGGAATATCGACGTTTTGCTTCTAACCATCGAAGTGCTCTGAATAGCATTGTCATTGCACTTTTGGATCAAGATAAAATGGAAAAAGCTACTGATCTGTTGAATTATGGTTTGGAAGTGATGCCAAACGAAGCAATACCATATGACCTTTCCAGTGGGCAGTCTGTGCCACTTTTCTTTGAAGTGGGCGAAGATGAAAAAGCAATGGATATTATCGACAAGGTCTCTAAAAAATCCTTGGATATGATTGAGTTCTACCAGACTCAAAATAGAAATTACGATCGTGAAATGATGATTTCTATCGAAATGGTAAAGTATTTCATCCCACTTCTTGAGGAGCGAGGCTACCAGGAAAGAGCACAAGAATTGAAATTAAGAATGGGGTCACTACTAGGTGCGGAGGAATCTGGCGGAGGAAGCCTACTTGACCGAAAATAAGTATTCTAGTTAACTAAAGAAGCGAGCTCCAGGTATTGGGCTCGCTTTTTTGTTTTATTGATAAAGCATAATTTGAGTAAAATTGCTTTATGGATAAAGCAATTATTGTATATATTTGCTTTATCTATAAAGCAAAATGGAAAAGCTCTTTCTTAAATCTTCGCTACTTATACGATCTCAATCAATTGATTTCAAGAGATTCCTTTTCAAAAAAATCGATTGGACTGATCGGCTGATTGGTATACTGGGTGCCAGAGGAACCGGGAAAACGACACTTTTACTTCAGCTAGCATCGCAACTATTTAAAGAGGATCGGCCACGTGCTATCCTTTATGTGACCCTAGACGATATTTATTTTTCTGAAAACTCAGTGGTCAATCTTGCTGAAGAGTTTGAAAAGTTAGGAGGGGAACTTCTGATTTTAGATGAAGTCCACAAGTATCCAAATTGGGCAAGGGAGGTAAAAAATATGTATGACTTTCAGCGGAATCTGAAAATCATTTTCACCGGCTCGTCTATTATTGATTTGATCAAAGAAAATGTGGACTTATCCAGAAGAGCGATATTCTACGATCTCCCTGGATTATCATTTCGGGAGTATCTGAAAATCGAGGCTATTGGAGATTTTGAGACGATCGCACTTGAAAATATTCTAACTAATCATGAATCTATCGCAGCTAGCCTTTCAAGTGATTTTAAGCCATTAGCTCACTTTGCCAACTACCTCAAAGGCGGCTACTATCCATTTTTTAAGGAGAATCCGAACACCTATTTTATTCGAATCGAGCAAGTTTTAAGACTCGTTTTGGAAATAGATCTGCAATTTATCAAAGGAATTGACCCTCAGAATATTCGCAAGCTGTATCAACTGCTCTATGTACTTTCCCAAAGTGTCCCATTCATCCCAAATATTTCGAAGCTGAGCGAAAAAATAGGTATCACAAGAAACACCTTATTGATTTACCTGAACTATTTGGAAAAAGCCAAAATCATCAATTCACTACAAGCTTCGGGTAAATCAACAAGTATTCTTCAAAAACCAGATAAAATATACCTCGAAAACACGAATCTGGGTCATGCAATCTCCAAGCAGGAAATCAATCTTGGAAATGAGCGTGAAACTTTTTTTCTCAACCAACTAAAAAATTCCGGCCATAAGGTAAACCTTCCAAAATTCGGTGACTTTCTCATTGATGAGAATTTTCTCTTCGAAATTGGTGGATCGAAGAAATCATCCGCCCAACTCAAAAATCAATCAAACTCATTTGTCGCAGCTGATGGAATCGAGGTTGGATTTGGTAACAAAATTCCAATTTGGCTTTTTGGCTTTTTGTATTGAGGGTTTTATGCTCACAAACCAACTCAATAGTAAAAACCAATTCTCTAAGAATTCTAGCGAGTCACCACCTAGTCACATTAGCACTTACCATCTTTCTACATGACTCGTATGGTAAAAATCATAAAAAATCACTTTCTGTTGAGTAAGATCATCTGTCGCAACAGATGGCAGACTAGCAAATCTGTCATCCGTCAGGCAGGTATAGGTTAAGCTGATTTAATAAACTACCTATTAGCTATATGCACAACTGAAAACTGGCTTTATACCGTCCTTTTCAGTATAGGTGGATTTTGACGAGTATCGAAAAGTTCAGCAATTTTAATAAATTCGTTTTCTCATCAACCGAATATATTAATTTAATGTCTCTAGTAACCAAATAGCGATATTGAGTTTTTCTTTCTTTAAGCAACTGTTCTTGATGTCCTATAAAAGATGCTTTTATTAATTTTTCTGATTCCTGAATGATTTCGTTAACGATTTTAGTAGCAACTCTTAAACTTGCGTGCTTTTCGTAATATTCATAGATTTCGTCAGATTGAACTTCGAAAAAGGCCGATCAATTAATTTTAAAAGCCATTATTCGTACTTGACAAATAGTTCGGAACTGGTTTAAATCGATTATTTGCGAGATCATATTCCGACTGATCAATTTGTTTATTCAATTCCTCTACCGTCATTGGCTCAGATACTTTTTCATCAGAAGTATTAATTTCCTTTGACAATAATTTTTCTAGACGTGAAATGACTTACTCACTTTAAACTTTAAAAATTCTTGGACAAATTCTATTTTTTGCTCTTCTATAGTCATTTCGATTTACTACTATTCATTCTTACGAAATCGTAAAATTCAACAACCTTTTTATTGATCCAACTAATTTTCAGCTTGTTGCCAACTCAAATCTATCAGCCATTAATTCTTGACTTCTAGGTTATAAATCCCAAATATTTGACGCGAAGGTATAACCATCAAATACTCAATTCTTGATTTTTTCACTACAACCAGAACGCTCCGCTATTGCTTTGGTCTTGGCTCTAATCTCTTGGCTCTGAATACTGGATTCAGAATTATTACTTTTTCCCTAGCACATAAAACAAATCCAGGCCTTTTGCAGGATCATCGACGACCAAATAATCTTCATGAGAAATTTCCACTACGCTCGCGCCTTGCTGCTGATGAAGCTTGTTTCGATTCATCCGATTTAGGATTTCGTAAGGCGTCCGAAGGAAAGAAGCAGGCAATTTGTATTGCAAATCAAAAATATCGAAACGCATGATTTTTTGAACAGACTTCCGGTTAGCTTCATGGTACCCCCACACTT
Source organism: Algoriphagus sp. (assembly GCA_041688245.1). GTDB lineage: Bacteria > Bacteroidota > Bacteroidia > Cytophagales > Cyclobacteriaceae > Algoriphagus. The sequence goes on along the minus strand of JBDNIP010000413.1, from coordinate 2,210 downwards.
TTTCATTTCCACCGATCCCTTTGGCTTGTACAGAATCAAAAATCCCAGCAGCCAAATCTATCAGCTCTTGAGGTTTGTATTCCCGCTCATGCCAAGGATTTCTAGATAGCGTATGATTAATATTTGGTGTGGAGATAATGGCTTTTCCACCAGGTTTCAAAACTCGATAAATCTCCTGAAGAAAAAGGTGGTCATTGGGAATATGCTCGATCACTTGGAAACTTACTATGGTGTCGTAAGAATTATCAGCAATTCCCTCAAAAGGAGGGATTACTGCCTGACGAAAATCACTAGTTGGAAATCTTAAGGTCAACGAATCGATGACTTCTTGAATCTTGTCCAGTCCCAAATAACTCGAAGCCAATGGTAACAACACCTCCACCCCTCTCCCTTCTCCACAACCTACCTCCAGAAGATCTCCCGAAATAAATGGCTTGGCAGCGATATAGGCCTTAAGTAATCTTTGATGAATTGGGTTGTCACTGACCAACTTGTCAGATGCGATTTCCGTTGTGTAGGTAGCCATTTAAAATTTTACTATTTTGGCAAAAGTAAGGTTAATTTTTAAAACCGAGAAAATCATCTAATGAAGTATCAATCGATTAAAATCATACTTTTCACTTTCCTTTCCATTGGAATAGGATCTCATGCATTTTCACAAAAAAATCTTAGCAATATCAATCAGGCCCTTCGGTATTCCCGGTATTCGAGGTTAGGGATGAAGATTGTGCCAATAAAGATTTCTGACACGGAATTTAAAATTCAATTCGTTGTTGAAAGAATTGAAACGAATCAAGAATTCAATACATTTAGTTTTACCTATTCCTTGTTGGAATCTTACGATGAAGAGATTCTCGGTGAACAAACCACAATTTTGACGGCCGATGATCTTACCCATAACACAGATCGCCACTGGGTTTTTGAAAAAGAATTGAATCTTGACCCTATAAGCCAGACCACTATTGTGCTTTTCACCGCCTTAGATACCCGACAAGGAGATGAATATCAGTATCATGTGGATTTAAAAAGTCCTTTTATATTTGATTTGCCTGATTTTGCGGCATTTTATGCCAATAAAGTAGGGTTTGATCAGACTTATCTCAACGTTGGGAATTCGTTGCTTTTCAACAGTACTGGAGGTCCAAACTTACATTCCTTCTACTATCCGATCAATTTTGAGGTTCCCTATCCGCCTATGGAGACAAAGCCTGCGGTGGTACCAATGGAATTAGAAGTTTTAGACGAAGGTGATTTCTTAGCTAATATCCCGAAGTCACTGGATAAAATCGGCTATTATTTTATTCAAAGCGACACTTCCAAATCAGCTGGGTTGATGATTAAAACCACTCACGAAGCTTTCCCCAAAGTGAAAGATTGGGAAGAAATGGTGCAAATGATCACCTACATTTCAACTAGAAAAGAGCATGAATCGCTACTATTGGCAACAGATAAGAAGAAAGCCTTGGATGAATATTGGATCGGACTGACTCGCAATCCAGATACTGCAAAGGATCTCATTCGGGAATATTTCAGACAAATCGAATTTGCAAATTTACTTTTTACCGATTTTAAGGAGGGTTGGAAAACGGACAAAGGCATGATTTACGTCGTAATGGGTGCTCCTCAGGAAGTGAATTTCTATTTGGATAGAGAAATTTGGTCTTATGGAGGAATGAACGAGAGTTCAAAAATTCGCTTTACATTTGCTCGAGTAAAAAATATACTCAGCCCACATTATTATACATTGAACAGATCTAGGGCTTATCAGCCAGTTTGGTTCAAGAACATATCCCTATGGAGAAGCGGAAAGATGGCTTTCTAATTGAAAAAGGAGCCCATGAAAAAGATTCCATTTTTGGAACCAGAGCTGTAATGGAATCGATACAGGCTGGCAAAGACATTGATAAAGTACTTGTTCAGAAAGAAATCAATAACGATTTAATTAAGGAACTGCTTCAGCTTTGCAAAGCTGAAAAGATACCGGTGGTCCGTGTTCCTGATGCTAAACTCAATCGAATCACTCGGAAAAATCACCAAGGTGTAGTCGCTCAAATGTCAGCGATTGAATATGCATCCCTAGATCATGTGATTGAAAGCTGTTTTGCAATAGGCAAATCACCGCTACTATTGATTTTGGACAGAATCACTGATGTTCGGAACTTCGGCGCAATCGCCCGGACTGCTGAATGTGCTGGTGTAGATGCTATTGT